>JASHYE010000104.1 GCA_030043155.1 Candidatus Acidiferrales bacterium
CCAGAGGTTTATTTGAATTCTTTCAACATCGCGACCTTGAATGTCGAAAAAACGACAAGGTGTTTCGTTTCGGTCGGAAGCTGCAGCGTGAGTTTCGGCGCTTGCGATCCAGTGGTCTCGTGCTAGTGTGCGGTACTAAGCCATGAAAAGACTACGAACAAAGCTCACGGACCTACTCGGAATTGCACTGCCAATCGTTCAGGCTCCAATTGGCAGTGCAACGTGCCCGGAGCTTGCTGCCGCTGTGTCAAATGCTGGTGGCCTCGGCATGCTTGCCCTAACATGGAAAGACATTGAAAGCACACGCCGGGCAATACGAGAAACGCGAGCACGAACTGATCATCCGTTCGGTGTCAACCTTGTGCTGCCGTGGGATCAGCGCGAGCGCCTGGAAATCTGCCTGGAGGAAGAGGTTCCGGTCATTTCCTTTTTTTGGGGCGATCCCAGTCCATATCTTGCAGCGGCGCATAGATCTGGAGCCATAGTGATGCACACCGTCGGGAGCGCCTTGGAAGCTAAGCGCATGGTTGACATCGGTGTCGACGTAATCGTTGCTCAGGGCTGGGAAGCGGGGGGCCATGTCTGGGGTGAGGTCGCCACTATGGCGCTCGTGCCAGCAGTTGTCGATGCTGTCGTTGCGGCCGTACCGGTTGTTGCAGCGGGGGGAATCGCAGACGGCCGTGGACTTGCGTCCGTTTTAGCTTTGGGCGCCGCGGGCGCCTGGATTGGCACCAGGTTTCTGGCGAGCGAAGAGGCGCAAATCCATCCGGCCTATCGTGATGCCCTCCTGAAAGCGGACGAGACCGACACGGTTTACACAAGTCTGTTTGATGGCGGCTGGCCGAACGCACCACATCGTGTGCTTGAGAATAGTACCTTTATGAACTGGAAGACAGCAGGTTGTCCACCCGTCGGCCAGCGACCAAGAGAAGGAGACGTTGCGGCGGTATTCAAAGGTGGAAAGCAGTCTCTCTATTATGACGACGCGATACCTCTTCCGGACATGATTGGTGATGTTGAAAAGATGGCGTTATACGCCGGACAGTCGGTTGGCCTGGTTGCGGACGTGAAACCAGCCGCGATGATTGTTCGGGAGATAGGGAATGTAGCGCGTCTCACCTTACAAAAGTTAGCAAGGCTTATAGATTGATTGACAGGGTTACTGAGGGATTCCGAAACATACATATTTCAGTGCCGATCACTGCGAGTGCCACGAAAGTATTTTCCTGGAGTCGTTCCGAGAGCATTCCTGAAGGACGCGATGAAAGCGCTCGGCGTGCTATAGCCGGCATCCACAGCAGCGGCAGAGATGGTCTCTTTACTGGAGATGAGCTGAAGGGCATACATCAGTCTTAGTTGTTGGCGCCATTTTCCCAGGCTGAGCCCCGTTTCGCGGCGAAAAAGCCGTTCAATAGTTCTCTTGCTTCCTCCGGCGGCTTTGCAGATTTCCTCTAATTTACGTTCGTCACCAGGGCATTTCATAAGCGCGCCGGCCACACGCTGCGCGCGGACGTCGGACGGGTGAGGCAATTGAAACGAATCGGTTTGCGCTTGTTGCAACTGGTCCAAAATCACGCTGATGAGGTGCACCTGGGCCTTTTCTCTCTGATCCAGAACTTCGAAGTCGCAGGCAAAAAGGATCAATTCTTTGAAGAACGGGCCAACACTTAGAACGCAGGGCCTCTTCGGCATAGCGCATCTAAGCTCCGCCTTGAGATACAGCGTTCGCAGAGAAACCGCGCCGGACATGCAGACTTCGTGAGAAGTACGGGCCGGAATCCACACCGCGCGCAATGCCGGTACAACCCATATTCCGTCATTCGTTCTGACGGTCATCGTGCCGGTGCTGGCATAGAGCAGTTGATTCCAATTATGGAAGTGAGGCGGGAAAAAATACCCATCGGGATAATCGCGCTTCAGTCCGGCGATTTGACCGTAAGAGCGTTCAATTGGATCCAAAACCGCCGCTGGCGTGTTTTCGACGTGCATCACGAAGGACACCCCAAAACCGAGAACTGGCAATACTGTAAAATCGAGATAGAACTACGGAGTTCCTGCCCCCGTTATCGAGCCGAAACACTTTTGAAACATTTGTTTCTATAGGTGTGATAATAAAACCGTAGCGGTCACACGTCAAGTGCGCCGCGCTATGGCGCAGCGCTTGCGGCCAACTCCGCTTCCTAGCGAAATCGATTAGAAACATTGCGGCAATCTGAGGCTCACAGATGTCATCTGGAAAGCAATCGCGGACTTTGGCATGTTTTCGACACAATTTGTCGCGATATTGAAAGAAAGTTTTTTACTCTGGGACCAGTATGTCATCCAGTGTTCAACAATGTGTCCGTCAGTACGCCTGTAAAGCGTTGCTTTTGGTTTAGCATCGCCGTGCGGCGGCACGTATGAGGTTTCCAGCGTTCAGCAAATTCTGCGAACGCGCTCGTCTGGATGAGGAGAATGGTGGCCATGAGTGTGATTAAAGATTCTCTGAAGTATGCTGCGGTTGTAGTTGTCATCTGCTATGCGATGTTTGCTCCCCGGCAAGCTCAGGCGCAGGCAGTGACATCCGGTGCGATTGCCGGACAGGTGATCGATGCGTCGAAATCGGCCGTTCCCAACGCCACTGTCACCGCAACCAATGTCGCCACTGGCGCCGTTGAAACGGTGAAGACCAACGCTCAGGGGTTTTATACCCTGACCGATCTCCCCGTCGGCACTTACAATATTGCCGCTGAACATGAGGGTTTCCAACGGCTATCGCAAACAGGCGTGGTTCTCAACGCAGCCACGACGGTTCAGCTTAATTTGGTCCTGAGCGTCGGCACACTAAGTCAGGAGGTCGTGGTCACGTCGCAAGCACCAGTCATTAATACGACCGACGCCAGCACCGGTGCGGTCATGAACAATCAGCAGATCACCGAGCTCCCGATCAACGGACGGGACTATGCCCGTTTTAGCCTGCTCACTCCGGGCGCCATTTTCCGTAGCAACTATATTGCTGACCTCACCTTTAACGGCCTGCAGTCAGTTGACAATCAGTTCTCGATTGATGGAATCGACGCTTCCCGCGTTGACGAACCGTACATGGCCAACGGCTATGAGCGCGGCGCGCGTCTGCTGACCGGCAGCTTGGACACTATCTCCGAAATGAACGTGGAATCCGGCGACTACAATGCCCAATATGGTCGCGCCGCTGGTACCTACATCAACATCGTCACCAAGTCGGGCACCAATCAGATTCACGGTGGAGCATACGAGTTTCTGCGCAACGACATCCTCGACGCCAGAAACTTTTTTAACACCGTCAATCTGGCCAAACCTGAGTTCCGCTACAACGACTTTGGCGCCAACGTCGGCGGCCCTATCGTCAAGGACAAAACCTTCTTTTTCATAAACTACGAAGGCAGCCGTCAGCGTATCGGAATAACGGGTGTCGGCACGGTTCCAAGCGACGCCCTTCGGAGTCAAGTTCTGGCCACTTCTCCCCAATTGGCGCCGATCCTGGACATGTTTCCGACCAGTATTGACGTAGTTCCCGGCAGCCCCGATGTTGCAAGCTACACGACTACAGGAGTTTCAGACGTACGCGAAGACACGGCTTCAGTCCGGCTGGACGAGAAATTCAGTAGCTCCGACAGCGCATTCGTGCGTGTAAACGTGAACGATTCTCACGTACACGGGCCGCTTTTTGGAGTCGATGACACCTCGCTGGGCGTTTTCAATCGTCAAGATGTTCCCATTCGCACGACGAATATTGCCATAGATGAGAAGCACATCTTCGGCAACAGCATGATCAATGACTTCCTGATGGGTATGCAGCGCTGGGGCAGCCAGATCGACTCCGAGGAACCGTGGCCTCAGACCACCATTGAGGGATTTACGGTCGTTCCTGGCACCCAAGGAAACTACCTTAGCAACAGCACCAGCTTTCAATATGGCGACACGATGAGCATGGTCAAAGGCCCGCATGCGCTCACTTGGGGCGCGACGGCTTGGCGCATCCAGGTCAATTCAAACAGCAGCCCTACGTCCACCATGCTGTTCGAGGGACCTACCGAAGCGGCAGCTATACAGGATTTTATCAACGACTCAGTCTCACAGGTCGTGCTTGTGCCCGCGACGCCGGGCAATGGAACTCGCGCGACCCAGGTTGGGGCGTTCGTGAATGATACCTATCGGCTGAGGCCTAATCTCTCAGTGGTCTATGGCCTGCGCTACGACATTGAAACGGTGCCGCACGATTCCAATTACGCGACGCGACCGTTCGACACCCGTCTGAACGCGCTCGGGCCCGTGGGCGACCCCTATTTCGCACTCAACGACCACGACTTTGGCCCAAGGCTCGGCCTCGCTTGGTCGCCAGCTCAACGGTTTGTCGTAAGAAGCGGTTTTGGAATGTATTACCAGGATTATCCGGTCGGGTTTGGATCCTATTATGTGCCCGCAAATACACTTCCGGGCAACATTACGCTTCTCCAATCCAACATTCCAACTCTAACGTATCCGTACACACCGTTTACTTCCCAAGGAGCGGCGCTTCCTCCACCGAACGTCAACGGTTTTCCTTGGAACAAGCCGGACATCTACTCGATGCAGTGGAATCTAAGTGTTGCGACACAACTGAGCAAAAATAATGCGCTCCAGGTCGCGTACGTTGGCAACCGCGGCGTGAACGAGTGGCGAGAAGAAGACATCAACTACATTGATCCGGCGACAGGTCTACGACCAAATCCCAATTACAGTAATATCGTTCTTCAAACCAATACCGGCTTCAGCAGATACAACGGCCTGCAGGTGTCGTTCACTCGGCGCATGGGGCAAGGGCTGCTCGCCACTGCCAACTACACGTACGCGCATGCATTAGGAGACGTGCCGGATCAGGGCCTCTTTGATTCGGACCCGCAGAACCTCTATAACATCCCCGCTGAATACGGCAATGGTTCCGGCGATGTTCGCCACAGCGTAAACTACAGCCTGCTCTATAAGATTCCGATAGGGGATGGCCATCAGCTTTTCGGTACCGGCATCCCCAGCCGCATGTTTTCAGGTTGGGAGGTCGCCACGCTGGGAAGCCTGCAAACTGGAGTCGCCAGTACGGTCTATATTGCCACCAACACTTACGGCAATGAGGACTACATCAACCAACGCCCGAACTGCGTTCCCGGCGTGAGCGTGTATGCCAACCCGAAAACGGTAAACGACTGGCTCAATCCTGCGGCTTTCTCCATGCCTGCCACAGGAACGTATGGCAATTGCCCTAACGGAGATTTCTATGGGCCAAGCATGAAGAACATCGACTTCTCCCTCCTCAAGGAGACCAAGCTCGGCGAGAGTCGCAACCTGGAATTCCGTGCCGAGTTCTTTAACATCTTCAACCATCCGAATTTTTCGGTGCTTTCCATGAATACCTATTACGGGACGACGGATTTTGGCGAGATGTTTGACACGCTGGGAGCGACGATCGGGGGCGGGGTTAATCGCCAGATTCAAATGGGGCTCAAGTTCAGTTTCTAACCCTTTAGCATCGCCCTTTGAAGCACGGCTCCAGAAAAGCTCCGAAGGGCGATTCGCTGGGGCGCACGCTTGCTTGGTTGATTCACATCTGGATACACCGACAATTCCGCCGCAAGTTAATCAGCCGCTCATGGTAGAACCGACCTACCTGACCGGCGGTCATCATGTCTTCCGCTTTAAGTTCTTAAATCTTAAAATTCGGGAAATGCTGCAATGAAAACCTTCGTTTCGCTGATTACTTTGTGTTTCTTTCTATGCGGTGTACAGCTTTGGGCCCAAGATCGGAAGGTCGTAGATCCTGCGGACATCGTCAATTTGACACATGTAAGTGACCCGCAAATCTCTCCTGATGGCAACTATATCGCCTATGTTGCAACCGGTCCCGATGTAAGCGGCGCACACATCTGGCTGGTCAGGGCGGATGGAAGTGCGCCCGCAAAGCCATTTATTCTCAGCGGCGGATCGGATATTTCTCCTCGCTGGTCGCCAAATAGCGAGTCTCTTGCCTTTCTCTCAGACCGAGCGAATCCACTGGCCAAGAGCGGTGCCTTTCATTTCTCAATGTCGGGCGGAAAATATGAAGGGCAAAACATTCCACAGCAGGAAGAGTATCCCGACGCGGTCAATGAAGGGAATCCCATGCCGAGCCGCCAGATATGGCTAATTTCACTGGCTGGGGGTGAGGCTATCCCGTTGACAGACGTACCGGGTGGGATTAAGAGCTTCAAGTGGTCGCCCGATGGCAAGTTTCTCGCCTATATCCGTCGGGATCCGTACACAGCAGAGGAGCTGAAGGAGAAGCAAGACAAGCAAGATCAGATTCTCGTAAATCAAAATTACAAATTCGACCGCCTGTGGGTCTACGAGTTAGCGACGCGCCATGCACGGCTGATTACCAATGCGGATATGAACATCGACGACTTCGATTGGTCGCCCGATGGCGAGCGTTTCTTAGCGCGTGTGTCTCCTACCACTACTTACAACGACCACTGGTATGTTTCGAAGATTGTCACCCTGGATTCGACAACGGGCGCTGTCGACCAGACGCTTTTGACAAACGCGGCCTATAGTAGTATTCATTGGTCCCCTGACGGTAATAGTGTCAGTTTTGCCAAGCGCGGGCCGCACGGCATTAGTGCCCTGCCAGTTCTTTATAATCTGAACAGTGGAAAAGAAACGGTAGTCGGTAGTTCTTATCCAGCGACGATAAATAACCTGCAGTGGGCGCCCGACAGCAAGAGCTTACTGGGGTCGGCAATTTTAGATACCTCCTGCGTTTTTTTGAAGGTCGATGCAAACACAGGCTCGGTTTCCAAGCCCAGCAATGCCAGCGGACCGTGCGAAGGATTCACGATTAGCGCCGATGGTGAGAAGGTAGCCTATTTAAAAGAAACGCCTCAACATCCCGATGAGGTTTATCTGAGGTCGCATGACGAGGAACTGCGCCTCACGAATACCAATCCCCAGGTTGCGACTTGGAGTCTGCCGACCTCGCAAGAATTGGCTTGGAAAAGTTCAAAGGATGGCATGACGATTCACGGAGTGTTGCTTCTGCCTCCCGGATATCAAGAAGGAAAGCGCTACAAAACAATCGTGCAGGTTCACGGCGGACCGGAGGAAGCTTGGGTTTTGGGATTTCATGGTGAGTGGTATGACTGGTTCACTGTCCTTGCCTCCCGTGGTTACGTAGTTCTTTTGCCGGACCCGCGCGGTTCCGATGGACAAGGCCCTGCGTTTACCGCCGCAAATTACCGTGACTGGGGCTACGGCGATTTTCAGGACATCATGGACGGT
>JASHYE010000105.1 GCA_030043155.1 Candidatus Acidiferrales bacterium
GAGGGCCAGCTTTTTTGGCTCCGGCAGTTCCTTATACAGCGCTTCGATGCGTTCGCGCGAGCCGTACTGGTCATGCGTGCTCTGCAAAAACAATTTCGGTTTTCTGCATTCCGCCAAGTACGACAAATCGGCATCGTTCACGGGCAAGCCGGCACCGGCGACTTCTTTCACGCGAGCGTCCGCGCATCCGACGCGCAGTCCCACGTAAGCTCCGAAGCTGAATCCTGCAAGGAGAATGGATTTTTTGGGAAATTCTGCCGCGAGAAAATCGATGGCGGCCTCGACGTCACCGGCCTCGCCGCGTCCTTTGTCGTGCCTGCCTTCACTCAGACCGGCGCCGCGAAAATTGAAGCGCAACACCGGCGCACCCGCCTGATGCAGCGTTTTTGCCAGTTGGAAAACGACTTTGTTGTGCATCGTTCCGCCAAAAAGCGGATGCGGATGGCAGACGACGGCAACGCGCCGAGGTTCTCCTGCGCTTTTTTCCGCCGTCCAAAGCATTGCCTCGAGCTGTCCAGCAGGCCCGTTCAGGAAAAAAGTTCTGTGAAATGCTTCCGCCATTCGTAAATTCCGGCAATGGGTCAGTTTGAATTTTGACTCCTTGTGTCACGATCAAGAAAATTCAAACTGACCCAGTACCCAAGATTTTGAGGCTTTGCAGTGTAGCCCGAGGCGTTGCTTCAAACCAAGCGAATGAGGAACGAAGGACAGGAGCGCGAAAGTGATCTGCCGGGCCTCCTCGGCAACCGTTCCATGAATTCAGTGATCCAAAGGCGCATGTCCGGCGTCTGGCATATTGGGAAGGCAATGGATGCGTTCGCGGCGAGCCACACCGAATCCGTGACAGACGATGTCTCGCTCGAGCGCGAGTTCCACGAGCGGCTTGTAGAATGCGCACCCTTGGCGTTTCGCGTCGCGCTGAGCGTTTTGCGCGATCGCGCGGAAGCGGAAGATGTGGCGCAGGAATCGCTTCTGCGCGCGTATCGTAATTTTCATCGCTTGCGGGACCGCGCTACGCTTCGAAGCTGGCTTGTGCGGATCGCATGGCGCAGGGCGATCGATTATCGCCGCGCTCGAAAGCGCCGCGAGCGGTACGAGGAAAATGTCGCACAGGATAGCGTTCGGCAGAGTGCCAGTATCGCGCAGAATGCAGAAGAGCTTGCGGCATCGCGTGAATTCGAGCGGCGCTTGAATGAGGAGCTGGATTCGTTGCCCGAAAAACTTCGCATCGTGATGGTTATGGCGGCGATTGAGGGCTACGACACGCGAGAAGTTGCCGCACTGCTTCGATTGCCGGAGAGCACTGTGAAATCGCGAATGCGACTGGCTCGGGAGCGGCTCACCAAGAGATTGCGCTAAGCGAAAACGAGCGCGAGAAAGGAAAAGCGAAGATGACAGAAATGGCTGACAAGGCCACAAATTGCACGCGATTCCGCGAACAAATGCTGGATGCCGCATCCGCTTCGCTCTCTGGTGGTATTCGACCTGCTTTCGATGCTCATCTTCGCAATTGCGCCGGCTGCCGAGAAGAATTTCGTCGCGTACAAACATTAGTGCAGAAGATTGACCGCACGCTGAGTGTGAGTCTCACGGCTGAGCCTTCTGCTCAGCTGGTAGCGAATGTTCGGAAAAATATCCTGCAAGATATCAACGCACAGCCGCATGGCGCGGCAGCTTGGAGGCGGTGGAACACATGGGCGACCGCTACTGGAGTTTGCGCCGCGTTTGCTATTTTGTTGTTTGTTGCTCGCACATCGCGGAACTTCAACCGGCCAAATCACGATTCCGCTCCTATTCACGCGAGTGGCTCGTCAACTTCGAAGCCTACTGCGCATCCACGCCTGAATGCAGACACTGAGGTCGCTGTTGCTCAGCCGCGCAAACCGGCGCCTACTCGGGTGCTTCACGCATCTCTGCGCACATCTCGTGCGAAGGCGGCCGAGCCTAAAATCATTGTCGAGCCCGGCCAAATGCAAGCCATTTTCCAGCTTGTTGCGGCAACGGAGCGAGGCCAGATCAATGGAGCGAATCTGCTCAATAGCGAGGAGAAGGCCGCTGAGCCGCTCGAAATCAAGCCGTTGGTAATCGCGCCATTGAAAATCGCACCGCTGGACAATGAGACCGCTCCGGCTTCCAGTAATGGCGAGGGTGCCGACAAGAATTTCATTGCTGGGCATTCTAATTAACAACGTTTGCATCTTAAGGAGGAGAGTCATGATGAAGCTCGCTGCAAAAATCGGAACCCTAATGATTTGTCTGTTTATCGCTGCGACGGTTGCTCTTCCACAGGATCAGGTGAAGAACTCGAAGGAACAAAACACGAGCCATTTGAAGATCGATTTCCTTCTCACCGAATACAATGGCCAAGAGAAAATCAGCAACACGGCATACCACCTGGGCATGGAAGCGGGCCCTGATCAGCGGGAGGGCAAGATTCGGATGGGAGTGAAAGTTCCCGTTGCCCAGGGCAACAACGAATTCCAGTATATGCTTATCGGCACGGACATCGATTGCGCCGTCAAAACTCTTGGGGACGGCTCATACGATTTGCATCTGATCATCAGCCGCTCTTCGATCTATGCAGAGACGTCGAACGGATCTCAAGCGCAGGCCGAAACTGTGCATCCCATTGGCACCCATCCTGTCATCCAGCAATTCAGTACCGATTTCCCGCTGAACATGCACGATGGAGAAACAGCAGAAGGAACCTCAGCGACAGATCCATTCAGCGGTCACGTACTAAAGATCAGCGTGACTTTGCACGTCATCAAATAGATCGGCGCGAGCTATCGCAACACAGAAGGGCGCTGCTTTTTCGCAGCGCCTTTTCCGATTTCCCACGCGCTGGTTTTCTATTTGACGAAGCGGATGCGAGTCCCGGATCCGCTTCATTCTGCGTTTCATCTTTCGCGGTGCAAAAAGAATTGCCTGCATGGCTCTTGCGGTGTTAGGGTTAGTTTCGAATTGCGCGGCCTTTCGGGAGGCAATATGGACCAAGAGACCACGGACCGTCGCAACGCTCGCCGCTTTCATATGGCGCTTCCTCTGCTTGTACGCTTCGATCACAACGGAACCATCGAAGAAAAAGTTGCGCACACGCGCGACGTGAGCTTCCGCGGCCTTTACTTCATGATGGAAGCGCCGCCCGAGGAAGGCAGTTCCGTTGAGATTGTCCTCACCTTGCCGCAGCAAATCACACTCGCCGGAGAAGTTCGCATTCGCTGCACCGCGCGAATTCTGCGCGTGGAGGC
>JASHYE010000106.1 GCA_030043155.1 Candidatus Acidiferrales bacterium
GCATGTCTTTTTTCTGACGATTCAAAATCCTCTGCGCGACCTGCTGGCGTCTCTCGGCAAGAGCAGCTTTGGGCGCCACGATACGCGCGACCTCGCGACCGGCATTGAATCGAGCGGCTCTTCGAAACCCTACGAATTTGGCGATACGCTGAACCTCGATATTCCTGAAACTCTTTTTCATGCCATGCGCCGGCAAAACGCCGAAAGTCCCAGGACCCCCGCTTTTCCTCTCGACATTGATTATCAGGACTTGATGGTTCACCAGTGCGAATACCAGAGTTCCTGCGCCACAGTGCTGATGCTCGACTGCAGCCACAGCATGATTCTCTATGGCGAAGACCGCTTCACGCCCGCCAAGCGCGTCGCGCTTGCGCTTTCACACCTGATTCACACGCAATATCACGGTGATTCTTTGCATTGCGTGCTCTTTCACGATAGCGCCGAGGAAATCCCGCTCGGCAAACTCGCGCGCGTGCAGGTCGGCCCGTATTACACCAACACGCGCGAAGGACTCCGCGTCGCGCAGAGGATTTTGAATCGTCAGAAAAAAGACATGCGCCAGATCGTGATGATCACCGACGGAAAACCTTCCGCTCTCACGCTTGAAGACGGCCGCATTTACAAAAACGCGTTCGGCCTCGACCCTCTGGTCGTCACCCAAACGCTCGAAGAAGTTTCCAAATGCCGCCGCGCCGGGATTCTCATCAACACCTTCATGCTCGCCAGCGATTACAGCCTCGTGCACTTCGTCCAAAAAGTCACCGAGCTTTGCCGCGGCAAGGCCTACTTCACCACTCCCTATAATCTCGGCCAATACCTGCTCATGGATTATCTGCAGAAAAAGACGCGCCATATTCACTGATCTCGGCGTCGCCGAAACACTGCTGCATTTTGTGCATCCCGAGGCGAATTGTTACAATCAGATGAATGGGTTTGAAACAGCATTCCTTTAACTCGAGAGGCTTAATGTATGCCAACAATTAAAGCCGGCACGCCGGCGCCCGCGTTTACGCTCTCTGACACAGAGGGGAAGAGCTACTCTCTTTCGGACGCTCTCAAGAACGGCCCCGTCCTCGCCGCATTCTTCAAAATCACTTGCCCCGTCTGCCAGTTCACTTTCCCTTTTCTCCAGCGCATTTACGAAGCCAATGGCAATTCCCCGATCAGCATCTGGGCAATTTCGCAGGACAATCCAGCGGACACGCGCCGTTTTATGAGCGAATTTGGCGCAAAATTCCCTGCATTAATCGACGCGCAGGGCTATCAAGTCTCCAAGCAATACGGCCTGACGAATGTGCCTTCTATTTTCCTGATTGAGCCCGGCGGAAAAATCCGAACTGCCTCCATCGGATTCACCAAGCGCGACCTCGAAAGCATCGCCTCGGAAATTGCCCAAGCTTCAGGCAAAGCAGCGCAGCCGCTTTTCCGCCCCGGCGAAAAGGTGCCTGACCACCGCCCCGGTTGAGGGTCCAAAAACTAGGTTCCGTCGGAACCTAAGCCAATTCAGAAGGAATCATCTGCAACGAGAGATTTCTTGTGCTTCACCGGCTTACGCCGCCGGTCAGGAATGACCTGCGCGGCAGGAGGCGTTCCAACATTCTCCCGCGCGATTCGCCGGGCTTCCGTTCCCTTTTCGAACCTTGATTTCTTTCTTTTTTTCGCCATGACCAGGCAATTCCCGAACTGCCAAGCCCTCTTGAATTCAGTTTACGAAGCGCCCACCGCAGTGTAAATAACATTGCGGAGAATCGCTGCGTGCGCGATACCGAACCACCAAAACCGAAACCCCCTTTCGTCCTGCGAAAGCTTCGCGGCATCGCTACTTCACTCACGCTCATCGTGATTTTCGCCTTTGCTGTACGAATTGCCTTTACCTGGGACTACGTCAACTCGCATTCCCATCAAGCGCTCAGCGTTATCCCTTTCATGTTTGAATCCGGCAATATCGCTGTCTCCGTCGCGCAAGGACACGGTTTCGCCTCTCCATTTCGCGTCAACACCGGCCCAACCGCATGGATGACCCCCGTTTATCCCGCGCTCCTCGCTGGCGTCTTTCGCATATTCGGAATCTACAAGCTCAATTCCTACCTTGCCGCCACGAGCCTGAACATTTTGTTCGCGTCTCTCACGTGCATTCCGATTTTCTTCGCCGGCAAGCGCATCGCAGGCACCCGGCTTGGCGCCTCAGCGGCGTGGCTCTGGGCCATTTTCCCCAATGCTATTCTGCTCACATTCCAAAGCATGTGGGAGGCGTGCCTCTCGGCGCTGCTCGCCGCGATCATTGTGTGGGCTACGCTTGCGCTCGCGGAGTCTTCGCGACCGCGTGACTGGATTGCCTACGGCGCGCTTTGGGGCCTGACGCTTATGACCAATCCCACGCTCGCTTCGCTCCTGCCGCTTCTGCTGATTTGGCTCGGTTATCGCGCACGCAGCATGCGTCACGAATGGCTTGCGCTGCCGACGATTGCTCTTGGAGTCGCCTTGCTCTGCTGCATTCCCTGGACCGTGCGCAACTATTCCGTGTTCCACCGATTCGTTCCGCTTCGGTCCGTGCTCGGGCTACAACTCTGGCTCGGCAATAATCCACAGGCTGAACCGCCCTGGCTCGGCACTCTCCATCCCATCAACGATCAAGCCGAGCGCCAAAAATATATCGAGATGGGCGAAATGGATTACATGCGCGTCAAAAAGCGCGAAGCCATCCGCTACATCGAATCCCATCCGCAGCACGACCTTCACCTCGCCGCGCTGCGCTTCGTCGCCATCTGGTCCGGAGGAACCTCGCATCCCATTCACGACTTTGAGACGAACGACTCTTCGTGGTTCCGCTATGTTCTGCTTTTCAATCTCTGTATTGGATTCGGCGCGCTTCTGGGAATCATTCTGCTCTGCGTTCGCTGGAGCGTGTACGCATTTCCTTTGGCCGTGTTTCCGATTATCTTCCCATGCGCTTATTACGCCACACTCGCGCTCCCGCGTTACAGTTTGCCGATGGACCCCGCCGTTATCCTGCTGACGGTAATCGCGCTCGCAGGAATTTTCCGTCCGTGGACGTTTCGGAAGAGAACGACAATTAAGCAGGAAGGAAACTCGGAAACTCCAGAACCGCCTCAGAGTTTGTTGAGCCCGTCGAGAGCCGCTACTTTATAGGCTTCCGCCAAAGTGGGATAGTTGAAGACCGCATCGCGAAAATAATCGATCTTTCCGCCGTAGGAAAGCACCGCCTGACCAATGTGAATGATCTCCGTCGCGCGCTCGCCAATCACGTGCACTCCAAGCAGTTCATGCGTATTGCGCTCGAACAGCAATTTCAGCATTCCGCTCTCATCGCCGAGCATCATGCTTTTTGCAAGCTCCGCGTACTTCGCAATTCCCACTTCGTAAGGCACTTTCTTCATCGTCAACTGCTCTTCCGTCTGGCCAACCATCGAAATTTCCGGAATCGTATAAATTCCATACGGAAAGAGCTCCGTCATGTGCACAAACGGAACGCCAAACATGTGGCAGCTCGCCAATCTTCCCTGCTCCATCGAAGTGCTCGCCAGCGCCGGAAATCCGATCACGTCGCCCACCGCGTAAATATGAGGCACCGCAGTTTGCAACGAGCGGTTCACGCACAAACGTCCGCGTGCGTCCGCCTGCAATCCTGCGGCTTCCAAATTGAGCTGATCGCCATTCGCCTGCCGTCCCACTGCGTACAAAAGCACGTCCGCCTGAACGCGCTTGCCGCTCTCCAGCTCCGCAAAAACCCGGTCGCGCTGCTCATCGAATCCAACCCGCATCACTTTCTCGCCCAGCCGGAACGTCATGTTGGCCTGCCGCAGGTGGTAGCACAGCGCCTCGACAATTTCGCGGTCCACAAAATCAAGAATCACCGGCCGCTGATCAATCAGCGTGACCTCCGTTCCGAGCGCCGCCATGAATGACGCATACTCGATCCCCACCACACCCGCACCGACCACGATCGCCTCGCGCGGTACGCCATGCATTGTGGGGAGCTGATCCGTATCAATCACCCGCTTGCCATCGCACACAATCTCTTTGCTGTGTGCTGGACGCGTCCCGCAGGCGATCACAATGTGTTCGCCACGCACCGTAGAGGTCTGACTTGGCGATTCCACCTGCAGCGTGTGTGGATCCATGAAACGCGCCGCGCCTTCGACAACGGCAATGCGATTCCGCTTCAACTGCGCGCGAATCACCGTGGTCTCCCGTGAAATGATCGATTGCACTCGAAATGCAAGGTCCTGCACCGAAACCGCAGCGTTCTCATCTCCGTTGTTCGACGAGTTTCCGTCCGCGTACGCCTTAGAATGAAGAATGGCTTCCCGCAGCGTCTTGCTCGGAATTGTGCCCGTGTGCACGCACACTCCGCCAATCATCTGATTGCGGTCCACTACGGCGACGCGCTTGCCGAGCTTGGCCGCAGCCACGGCGGATTTCTGCCCCGAAGGGCCAGACCCGATTACAACAAGATCAAAATCCGGAGCGCCCATGCATCAAGCCTACCTGTCTGTGGGGATTCTGTGGATGAAAATTCAGTCATAGATTGCCAAACGAAAAACCTTTGCGGCCGAAATTGCGCACGCTCGCGTCGCTGATTGTGAATCGGAAATGAACAACGTGCCAATACGAGGCAATTTTCGCGCGGGCCTTGTTTCGAAAGCCGTAATTCACTGCCCCGGAGTCTTTGGAACCGTGGTCGTATCAGATGACGGCGTAGAATTACTCGGTGCCGTTGGCCGCGGCGCGCTTACCCCGGCCACATCCGAACCCAATCCCATTTTCTGTAAAGTCAGTGCATCCAGTTTCCCTGTCGGAGGCAGCCCGTTCGCTTCCTGGAAGCGGCGTAGCGATGCCTGCGTGCTCACGTCCCATTTGCCATTTGGATTGCCGGAGTAATATCCGCCGCGCTCCAGCGCCTCCTGAATCTGCTCGGCGCGCGCTACGGACGGCCGCTTCGGCAAAATCACGTGATGCCGCCAGCGCCGTCGCCGCCGGTGCGTTGTGGTCTTCGTCTTGTACGAACTTCGGTACGAAGCCCGCCGCAAAGTCGCATTGTACGACGTGGCCGTCTTGCTTCGGCGCGTCACATTGCTCTTTATGAGCGTCATCCGCGCCGCCGCCCTCGCTGCGCCCGGCCCAAGGCACAATGCCGCCGTGATAACCACAGCGCCGAGTCCGCTCGGGCTAACAAATTTCCGCCATGCCTGCAAATGGATTTTCATCCGATTTATTTTCCCGGCTGCGGAATCGTGCCTGTCTTGAATACCGTAAACGCTTCGCCCGTTCCGTCCGGATGAATCACCTTGAACAGTACATCTTCTCCGGGCTTCAGCTTCGCGATGGCCTGTTTGTAATCTTCCATGGTGTTGATCGGCGCGTGATTGATGTCCACAATTACGTCCCGCTCCTGAAATTGAATATCGTCGGCAAAACTCGCCGCATCAACGCCGGTGACAATCACGCCGGTCTGCGTCGCGCTCATCTGCAAGCGCTTCGCCACCTCCGCTGTCAGCGGCTCCACGTGCAACCCAAAGCTTGAAGGAATCGCCTCCGCGTCCGGCGACGATGCCTGATCATCCCCTGCCTCATCCGGGAAAACTCTGTCCATATCGGCCACGCCTACCGTGGCATTCTCTGTCTTTCCGTTGTGAACGTAGGTCAGTTCCACGGAATGCCCAATCGGCGTTTGCACAATCGGATCAGTGAGGTCTGCGCCCGCACGCACAGGATGCCTATTCACTTGGGTGATAACGTCACCTGCCTGAATTCCCGCTTTCGCCGCTGGCCCTCCAGGTGTCACAAGTTCCACCACGACTCCGTATGGCGCATTCAGCTGCTTGTGCAGCAAGGCATCATGCACCTGATCCTCTTGAAACCGAATCCCGATCGACCCGCGCGTGACTCTGCCCTCCGTCACCAGATCGTTGTAGACGCCAATTGCCGTGTTCGACGGCAGCGCGAATCCCACGCCCTCAAAACCGCGGCTGCCCGTGTAAATGGCAGTATTCACTCCGATCACTTCGCCCGCGAGATTCACCAGCGGCCCGCCGGAATTTCCTGGATTGATGGCCGCATCCGTCTGGATAAAGTTTTGAAACTGCGACGACCCGATATCCGCTCCCGCGCGGTTTCGCGCGCTCACGATTCCCGCCGTTACCGTGCCACTCAGCGAAAATGGGCTGCCGAACGCCAGCACCCAATCTCCCACCTTCACTCCATCGGAATTTCCCAGGCGCGCCGTCGGCAGGGCGCGGTCCGCATCGATTTTGATTACCGCCAGATCCGTCTGTTTGTCGATGCCGATCACGCGCGCGTTGTAGTGCGTCGGATCGCTATCCACAGAAACCTGGATCTTCGTCGCTCCGTCGATTACGTGGTCGTTGGTGAGGATATAGCCTTTCCTGTCCACAATGACGCCTGAGCCCAGGCTCTTTTCTTCTTCCGGCCCTTCGCTGCCTGGATTCTGCTTGAAAAATCTATTGAAGAAATCCTGGAAGGAATCTTGTCCCTTATGGTCGGCAGTCCCTTTCGGACTGCCAAACACTTGCGTTGTCAAGATGTTCACCACGGCAGTCTCAACGTGGTTGATGATGGTCGAAAAGCCGTTCGACAGGTTCACCGGATCCGGAATTGGAATCATCGCCGCCGAATCCCCTGGCGCGCTCCGCTTCGCCGCTACGTGCCCAGGAATCAAAGTTCC
>JASHYE010000107.1 GCA_030043155.1 Candidatus Acidiferrales bacterium
ATTCGGATCTTCCAGCGTGTATTGGTACTGCGTGCGGGTCACTCGATCGTCCACGGTGATGTCTTGTACAGGCTGCATGTAAAGTGTGATTCCCTGCACCTTCTTCAAAGAGGCATCCAACCTGCGGATCACCCCGGAAGCGCTGAGCTTGCGCTGATTGATCGGCTTCAGATTGATGTCGATGCGACCGCTGTTCATTGTTGTGTTGATTCCATCGGCGCCGATGAAAGAGGAGAGGTTTTCGACCGCAGGATCCTGCAAGATAACTTGCGCCAGTTCCTGCTGCTTCTTCACCATCTCGTCGAAGGAGATGGTCGGCGACGCCTGTGAAATAGCTTGGATGACTCCAACGTCCTGCACGGGGAAAAATTCCTTGGGGATCATGACGTAAAAATAGAGGGTCAAGACGAGGATGCCCGCCGCCACCAGCAGCGTAAGAACTTGGTGCTTGAGCACCACGCCAAGCGTGCGGCCGTAGAAATCGCGCATGCTCTCGAACATCCGCTCGGAAGCTTGATAGAAGCGCCCTTGTTTTTCCTCGCGCCGCAGGATGCGCGAGCACATCATCGGCGTCAACGTGAGCGAGACAACCGCGGAGATCACGATCGTGACTGCGAGGGTGACCGCGAACTCGCGGAAAAGCCGGCCTATCACGCCTCCCATGAAGAGCAGGGGAATGAGCACGGCGATGAGCGAGACGGTGAGAGAAACGATGGTGAAGCCGATTTGTCCGGCCCCCTCCAGAGCCGCTTCGAGCGGCGTCTTGCCCATTTCTAGGAAGCGCGTGATGTTTTCGATCATCACAATGGCGTCGTCCACCACAAAGCCGGCGGAAATCGTCAGCGCCATAAGCGACAAGTTGTCGAGGCTGAAGCCGAGCAAGTACATCGCCGCAAAAGTCCCGACAATGGCCAACGGTACCGTCACGCTGGGAATAATCGTCGCCGAGAGCTTCCGCAGGAAGAGAAAGATCACCATAACCACCAGACCGACAGTCAGCAGTAACTCGAATTCGACGTCAGCGATCGACGCCTTGATGCTCGTCGTCAGATCAGTCAGTGTAGTGATATGGATGCTGGCCGGGAGAGTCGCCATAAGTGTCGGGAGCAACGACTTGATGCTGTTCACCACCGTAATGGTATTGGCCCCGGGCTGACGCTGTATGTTGAGAATGATTGCTGGGGTCTGGTTCATCCAAGCCGCCAGATCCTTGTTCTCGACGCCATTCGCGACTGAAGCTACGTTCTTGAGAAAAACAGGCGCCCCGTTTCGGTAGGCCACGACCACATCTTGATAGTTTTGAGCGCTTTCGAGCTGATCGTTGGCGTCGATTTGATAATCCGTCCGCGGTCCATCGAAGTTTCCGAGCGCCCCATTCTCGCTGGTTTCGGTTAGGGCTGTGCGCAGGTCCTCGAGATTGATTCCATAGGATTCAAGCTGAGCCGGATTTGCCGCGATGGTCACGGCGGGCTTCTCGCCGCCGCTGAGGGTGACTAAGCCCACACCACCCAACTGGGAGAGCTTTGGCGCAAGGCGCGTATCCACCAAATCCTCTACCTTTGAGAGAGCCAGGGTATTTGACGTGATCGCCAGCGTGAGCACCGGAGAGTCGGCGGGATTTACCTTGCTGTAGATCGGCGGCTGCGGCAGGTTCGCCGGTAGAAAGTTTATGGCTGCGTTGATCCCCGCCTGAACTTCTTCTTCGGCGTCGTCGATGTTCAGATTCAAGTTGAATTGCAGCACGATCAACGAGCTGGTGGCCGTACTCGTTGAGGTCATCTGGCTCAGACCTTGCATCTGACCAAATTGCGTTTCGAGAGGGGCAGTTACGGTCGTCTCGATGACGTTAGGACTGGCCCCCGGATAAAAGGTGACGACCTGAATCGTCGGGTAGTCAACCTCCGGCAGCGCAGAGACAGGCAACTGGGTGTAACCGACAATACCGGCGAGCAAAATGGCGGCCATGAGGAGCGTCGTGGCGACGGGCCGAAGGATAAATGGTCGAGAGGGGCTCACGGAATGTTCCTACTGAGCATTACCGGCCTTCGAATTCCGATTTTCTTTCGTGTGCGAAGGTTCCGCTTGTGAACTGGCCCCCTTGGCGGTCGCTAGCGAATTGGCCTGCCCTTGAATGGTGACCTTGGAACCGTCCTCCAGTTTTTCAAAGCTGCTGTCGGCGACGGTATCTCCCGGATCAATGCCGGTGACTTCCGTCAAGCTCCCGTCGGTTACTCCCGGCTTCACCGTGTGTATGTGAGCGATTCCATTTTGGATCAAGAAGACGTAGGCCGAAGGCCCGTTGTACTGGATGGCGGAAGATGAAATGCGAGTCACGCCTCGCATGGTCTTAACCAGCAGGCGCGCATTGACAAACTGGTTCGGGAATAGAGCATTGTTCTTGTTATTGAAGGTAGCGCGTAGCTCCAGTGTTCCCGTCGTGGTGTTAATTTGATTGCCGGTGCTCGAGAGAATCCCGGAGGCAAGCTCGGTCTGGCCTCCCTGATTGTAGACCGTTACAGGGAGTCTAGAGCGCATTTGCGTCTCGACCTCGCCAACGTCTCCTTCTGGGATCGTAAAGACCACAGTTATGGGCTGTAACTGCGTGATGACTGCCAAGGGCGTAGCAGAAGTAGCGGAGACCACATTCCCCGGATCGACCAACCGCAATCCCACGCGGCCGGAGATCGGCGCTGTGATGGTGCAGTAAGAAAGGTTGACTTTGTCCAGCGCGAGGGTACCCTCATCGGCTTTCACCTGACCCTGGACTTGTTGCACGAGCGCTTCCTGATCGGTCAGAGTTTGTTGGGCGATAGCATTGCGCGCCCACGCGGCTTGGTAGCGGGCAAGGTCCGATTTGGCCTGGGTCAGCAGGCCCTGATCGTGTTCAAGAGTTCCCTCTTCGGCCTCAACTGTCGCTTCGTAAGGCCGCGGATCAATTTGAAGCAGTACCTGCCCTTTCTGCACGAGCTGCCCTTCGTGATAGTTCACCTGGATTAGCTGTCCGGAAGCTTGGCTGGTGATTGTATCTGTGTAGACAGGGGTTACGGTTCCAATGGACTGCAGGTAGACCCCCATATCTCCCTTGCTAGCGGCGACCGTGGTGACGGTGACCGCCCCTTCGCTGGAAAACCTGCCAGCGTGCCCCGTCGACGCCTTCACGGGCTGTTTGCGGTGAAGCAGAAACCAAAGCACGACGGCAAAACACGCCAGAACCAGGACCCAGATCAATACCTTAACGCTTCGGGATCTCCCACGATGGGCACCCACGGAAGGCGAAGGCTTGGTTGGGCTAATCTGAGTCGGAGGCTCTATCATGACACCGCTCTTCTTGACATTGGATTCGGAGACCTCTTTTCATTCATTCCCGGTGACCTGCGCTTCATCGGCCGGCTAACCCCGCCGCCGGAAGAATGCAACAGGCCCTACCGTCGATTTGGCTGACCCGTTGCGCAATATAGACGCATCCCGGACGCTTCGCGTTGCGTATTAGATGGCGTGATTTCGAGAAGTGCTGGCGGTAGCCGAGGGATCCGTTGATTGTCCGCCTTCTCTTTTTTGAGTGATTCAATCTTTTTTCGCACTCAGTTAAGGTACATGCTCTCTGAGCGAAGGGTCGTCAATGTTTGTTATGGCGAAGTGAAATTTTGTCGGGGCAGGCTGCTGCTGCTTAACATATCTTGACCTTTGCTGACGCGCCGTCGCACCTAAGATTCGCGAGACCTGCGCGATTCGCGCGCTCATCCATGCCCCAAGAAATCCCAAGCGAAGCTACAATAGGAGATGTTGCTGGTCGCGAGTTGAGTCGACAGACCGCAAAGGTTTGCAAAGACGGGTGCACTCAGATTAACGAATCTTGACGCACATCAGCGCATGAAATGACTAACATCAGACCGAAATCGCGTTCTTTGAAGCTCGGGAGCGGTCGCGCAAAAATTGAATTGAGCGCACACGTGGAAGCTGTCGGTTTACCCTCAAGAAAGCACGTCTTGGTCATAGACGACGACGTCGAGTTGTGCCAGCTCCTATCGCTGTATCTGGCGCAAGAAGGCTTTGAAATTGACTGCGTCCACTCCGGTTCACTCGGGCTTGAACGCGCTGTTTCCGGGCATTATTCCATCGTCGTTCTTGACGTGATGCTCCCAGACATTAAAGGCTTTGAGGTGCTTCGCCGCGTACGCGCTGAGTCGCGTGTTCCTGTGCTGATGTTGACCGCCCGGGGCGACCACCAGGACCGCATTCTGGGACTCGAAATGGGTGCGGACGATTACCTGGCCAAGCCCTTCAACCCGCGGGAGCTCTCCGCTCGCATCGATGCCGTGCTAAGAAGAACCTGGCCCGATCCCGAAGGACTGGCACCGATCTCTGCTGAACGGGTCTTCTTGGAAGACATTGAAATAGACAAGGGATCCAGGACCGCTCAGCGCGCTGGGCAGAATCTCGACCTCACTACTGTCGAGTTCGACTTACTTGAGCTATTTCTCAAATCAGCCGGATCTGTGCTATCACGTGAGGAGATGGTGAAGGCCGTGCTCGGGCGTGAATTTTCTCCATTTGACCGCAGCATGGACACCCACGTGAGTAATCTTCGCCGGAAACTGGGGCCTAGACGCGACGGTACGGACCGGATTAAGGGCGTACGCGGAG
>JASHYE010000108.1 GCA_030043155.1 Candidatus Acidiferrales bacterium
TCGACGAAAAATTCGTAAGTGTCGTCGCCGCGCGCCTTGCGATAGAGCGCCGAGCCCCAGCGGCCGAACATTTCTTCGAGACGTTCCAGAGGAACGGCGGCAAGTTCCTGAACCGTGTGAATCTGAGCGGCGGCGAGAGCCGATTCGGTGACTCTGCCGATGCCGGGAATTTTTCGCACGCTGAGAGGGGCGAGGAAAGCGGCTTCTGCTCCGGGAGGAACCCAAACAAGACCGCGCGGCTTGGCCTGATCGCTCGCGACTTTAGCAACGAGGCGCGTGGAAGCGAGTCCGCCGGAGCAGGGCAGTCCGGTGGAGCGCGTAATTTCGGCAAGGAGGCGGTGCGAGGCGGCAAGCGAAGGGCCAAGGATGCGTTCCGTGCCGGTGAGGTCGAGATAGGCTTCGTCAATGGACGCCATCTCAACGACGGGAGAATACTTCGCCAGAGTGGCGGCGACGCGGTCGCTCCATTGCGAATAGAGCTCGTGACGATTGTCGAGAAAAACGGCGTGCGGACAGAGCTGGCTGGCGGTGCGCAGCGGCATGGCGGAATGAACGCCAAATTTGCGCGCTTCGTAGCTGGCGGAAGTTACCACGCCGCGCTGATTTTTTTGGCCGCCGACGACAACGGGAAGGCCGCGAAGTTCAGGGCTCTCGAGGAGTTCGACAGATACGAAGAACGCGTCCATGTCGACGTGGAGAATGGAAATGTTCTCGCGCTCGGGAGGCTTGGAGCTGCCGAGTAGCGCCGGATTCGGGGGTTCGTGTTTCGCGCGATACTGGGCCAGCTTGGGCATGCAGAATCCTTTGTAAAGAATGATACACGGAATTTGGTGAGAGAGCCGCTGCGCCATTCGACCTTCGCGGAGAGTTAAACGCGTTGAGCAGAGATGACGCGAGGGATGCCGGCGAGGTCGTTAGTGACGCAAATATTCTTCCATGAAGCGGAGTCAAGGAAGGGCTGAATTTTGTCGCGTGCGCCAAAGCCGATTTCGAGAATGAGAAAGCCGCCGGAGCGAAGGCGCTGTGCCGCGAGAGCGATTAGACGAGGGTAGATTTCCAGTCCGCTGTAGCCAGCGAAAAGGGCCTGGGAAGGCTCATGGAGGCGGACTTCGGGTTGGAGCTGCGATTCTTCCGTTTCTGCGATGTAAGGGGGGTTGCTGACGATAATGTCGAATGAACGCGTGCTGTCTTCCCCGTCCGACAGCAGATCGCATTCGATAAAATGAGTTCGCTCGGAGACGGAATGGCGCAGCGCGTTGCGGCGCGCGATTTCGAGAGCGGCGGCGGAAATATCCGTGGCAACAATTTCAGCGACAGGTAATTCTTTTGCGAGTGCAATGGCAATACAGCCGGAGCCGGTGCCAATGTCAGCGATGCGCAGATTTTCTTGGTGACGTTCCGGGCCGAGACGTTCGAGGATAACTTCGATGGCGTGCTCGGTCTCGGGGCGAGGGATGAGCACCGCGGGCGTGACTTCGAATGGCAACCCCAAAAATTCCTGGGTGCCGGTGAGGTATTGCGTGGGCACGCCGCGCGCGCGCTGCGCTACCAAATCGAAAAATTTATCTGCGAGATCCGCCGTGAGCAGCGCTTCGGGATGGGAGTAGAGCCAGGCGCGGTCGCATCCAAGGACGTGCATAAGCAATAGTTCAGCAGCGAGAGCATGCGAAGGCGTGTTTGCTCGCACAAGCTGAGCCATGGCTTGTCGCAAAGCGCTTTGAACCGTTACCGTAGTTTCAAGTTTGGCGTGCGGATTCATCAGGACTTTCCGGCGTCACCATTGTCGCTCAGTTCGCGCTTGAGCCGTTCGGCCTCGAAATGAGTGACGAGCCCGTCGACCAGCGGACCCAGCTTCCCGTCCATCACTTCCGTGAGCTGATGAAGCGTGAGGCCGATGCGATGGTCGCTGACACGATTCTGCGGAAAATTGTACGTGCGGATTTTCTCAGAGCGATCGCCGGTTTTGATTTGGCCGCGACGCTCCGCGGCGATTTGTTGGTGCTGCTTCTCCAGTTCCATTTCATAAAGGCGAGTGCGGAGAACGCGCATGGCCTTGGCGCGATTTTTGATTTGCGATTTCTCGTCCTGTTGAGAAACGACAAGACCGGTGGGAATGTGCGTGATTCGCACAGCCGAGTAGGTTGTGTTCACGGACTGACCACCCGGGCCGGAGGAGCAAAAAGTATCAATGCGAAGGTCCTTGGCCTCGATTTTGATGTCGATTTCGTCAGCTTCGGGCAGGACAGCAACGGTGGCCGCGGAAGTGTGGATGCGGCCCTGCTGTTCGGTGGCCGGAACGCGCTGAACGCGATGGACGCCGCTCTCATATTTGAGTTTTGAATAGACTTTTTGACCCTGAATGGCGGCGATGATTTCCTTTACGCCGCCGATCGACGACGGCGAGCTTTCGAGAATTTCGACGCGCCAGCCCTGGGATTCGGCATAACGCGAGTACATGCGAAAGAGCTCGCCCGCAAAAAGAGAAGCCTCGTCGCCGCCGGTGCCAGCGCGAATTTCGACGATGACGTTTTTCTCGTCATTAGGATCGCGCGGAAGAAGAAGAATTTTCAATTCGCCTTCAACAGCTTCGCGGCGCGATTCGAGAGTGTGCTGCTCCTCGTGGGCCATTTGCTTCATTTCCGCGTCTTCGGCTTCGGCCAGAAGCTGCTTGGCGCCAGCGAGGCCTTTCTCGATGTCCTTCCATTCGCGGTATTTCAGAACGATTTGCGAAAGATCGGCGTGCGTCTTGGCGAGCTTCTGGTAACGGGCGGAGTCCGCAAGAACTTCGGGCGAAGAGAGTTCGCTGGTGAGCTCGTCGTAGCGAGACTCGATTTGATCGAGTTTTTGGAACATATTGGCGTTACTCATCGAGAGCTCCCGGCAAAACGCAATCCAGTGACAAATTCAACTGGCGACAGATGATGATTCGACGTCGAGTGAACGAGAAAAACCGAAGTGGCCGGAAGAGGCCTGTGCGAAAGCACGCTAATAGAAGGCGGTGAACATCTCTGTTGCTTGGATGCAGGATAAACACGGCGCGATTCGATGTCAATGAGACGAAAACAGCGTTTTTCCTGAGCGCGAAGGGTCAGTGTGAGTTGTTCGGTGCGAACGGCTATACTACGATACGGCGTGGGCATGAGCAAAAAATGAGCGAAGAGCAACGTCAATGCGGCGCGGGTGAATCCGATGCGGGAATGTTGTGGGATTTTTGGTATCCGGCACTGCGGTCGAATCATTTGAGCGGGCGGAAGCTGCGAAAAGCGATGCTGCTCGAAGTACCGCTCGTGATGGGGCGCGATGCGCACGGGAAGCCGTTTGCGTTACGTGACGTGTGCCCGCATCGTGGAATGCCGCTTTCGTATGGAGAATTTGACGGCGAATGCGTGGAGTGCAGCTATCACGGATGGAAATTCGAGGCGCACACGGGACAGTGCCGCGAAATTCCCTCGATTACTTCAGATTCGAAACTGCGTCCAGAGCGGATTTATGCCGGGGCCTTTCCGTGCGAAGAGCGCGACGGGTACATTTGGGTTTATATGACGGCTCCCGATTCGCCGCGAGTGGAGGAAACGCCTGTTCCTGCACCCGAGCTGCCGAAATTCGGCGCGCGGTACAGCATCGCGCATTTGTCGGCGGAGATGCCGGT
>JASHYE010000109.1 GCA_030043155.1 Candidatus Acidiferrales bacterium
GCATGGCCGTCTCGGTCGTCGAAGGGATCCAAAGCCAAGACGTCATCGCTACTGTGAAGCATTTCGTGGCCAACAACATGGAATATGATCGCCACCACATCAATGCCGTTGTGGACGAGCGCACGCTGCGGGAAATTTACCTGCCTGCCTTCGAAGCCGCGGTTCGCGAGGCCCACGTCGGAGCCGTCATGGACGCCTACAACCTCGTTAACGGCCAGCACACGACGCAAAACGCACACCTCAATATCGACATTCTCAAGCACGAATGGGGATTCGACGGCATTCTGATGTCCGATTGGGGCGCCACTTATGACGGGGTCGCTGCGGCGAACGCCGGACTCGATTTGGAAATGCCTTCGGCAAGATACATGACGCCTGCGAATCTTCTCCCAGCTATCCAGCAGGGAAAAGTGTCCGTCGCCACCATCAACGATAAAGTCCGCCGCATCTTGCGCAAAGCCATTCAATTTGGTTTCTTTGACCGCGACCAAACCGATCCCAGCATCCCTCTTTACGATCAGCGGGGCCGCGAGATTGCCCGCGAGGAAGCGAGAGAGAGCATGGTTCTGCTGAAGAATGACGGCAATCTCCTGCCTCTGGATCCGACCAAACTAAAAACAATCGCAGTACTCGGCCCGGATGCCTATCCTGCGGTCATCGGCGGTGGCGGCAGTTCCCAAACGACGCCTTTCAGCCAAGTCAGCTATCTCGAAGGCGTCAGCAATTACTTGTCATCATCAGTGAATCAATTCAACACCATTGGCCACGCCGGAATGGGCGAACACGTGGGCTTCAACGCAAAAGTCTTGTACGCACCGCTCAGCACAAAAGGAACGCTTGACCCGAAGATGGAGCCTCTGCTTTCAACCGCCGACGCCGTCATTCTCTGCGTCGGTTTCAATCCGGATACCGAAGGAGAGGGCGCCGACCGCACCTTCAGCCTCCCGCCCGGCCAGGACGACATCGTCCGCCAAGTTGCTGGGCTGAACAAAAATGTCATCGTGGTAATCACCGCCGGCGGGGCCGTCGATATGACTCGCTGGATCGATCGTGTCCCCGCGATTCTTCAGGCATGGTATCCCGGTGAGGAGGGCGGCGATGCGCTCGCCGATATTCTCTTCGGCGATTTCAGCCCGTCAGGAAAGCTCCCTGCCTCTTTCGAGCGCCGCTGGGAGGATAATCCCACGTTTCACAGCTACTATCCGCAACGCGACAAGAGCGTTGCCTACTCTAAAGGAATTTTCCTGGGCTATCGCTATTACGACCGCTCCAATACCAAACCTCTCTTCCCCTTCGGCTTTGGCCTTTCTTACACTCGCTTTCAGTACAGCGACCTGAGTATTTCTCCGCGCGAAGGCTCGGACCCTGACTCGGTCACCGTCTCGTTCGACGTGAAAAACGTCGGCAGTCGTGCAGGTGCCGAAGTCGCCGAGTTGTATGTCGGCGATTCGCATTCCACCGTTCCACGACCAGTTAAGGAGTTAAAAGGCTTCGCGAGGGTCTTTCTGCGTCCCGGCGAAAAGAAGCAAATTACTCTGACTCTCAATCAGCGGTCCTTCTCCTACTACGACGTCAAGAACAAACAATGGACCGCCGAGCCTGGCCCGTTTTCGATTCTTGTGGGAGGTTCGTCAGCGCAGATTGAACTAACTGGCTCGTTCACTCTAACCAAATGAATAGTGTGGGCTGGATATTATCTGACTATGCGTTTTCGTTCACGCGTCGGACAGAGTTTCGCCGAAACTCGCTCGCCCACCAAGATCAGCTGCCGATTCCTGCTCTGTCGGTTCAAAGATTTCTCCGCAATCCAGGCACTCGCGGTACTCCTCATGCTCGTCTTTGGCCACGAGGATCGTGCGAGCGTGTCTGCAGAGTTCGTCAGTCATAGCAAAATTCAGCCTCATTCTATCATTCGAAGCCCGCGAGGTGCGAGAAGGTCCATTTTGGTCCTTTTACCGGTGTTATCCACTTCATACCCTGCCTCGACGCAGTTCATTGACCCTCGTTTTTCGCGTGTGCTAACTTAGCCGGCGAGCTGTTCCAGCCGGGCAAGAAGGCATATTTCTCACATTTGGGCCCCGGCTCAATGAGGTCTTGCTGCAGAGATCCGCGCCTGACCCGTAGGGGGTGTTCGCGCCAGTAGCGGCGGACAAGGGAACCGAGAGACAAGCATGGCGTTGAATAAAGCCAAGGCCATGGAATCAGCGCTCAAGTCGCTGAACCAGGGCAAAGTCGCGCAGGCAATCCAGGAGTATCAGACTATCCTGCGCAGTGACCCGAACGATCAGGTCGTGCTCATGACCGTCGGCGATCTGTTCGTGCGGCAATCGAACATGTCGCAGGCCGTCGAGTATTTTGAGCGCCTCGCGCAGCTTTATCTGAACGACGGCTTCAACAGCAAAGCCATCGCCATTTACAAAAAAATCTCTAAGCTGGCTCCGAATGAGACGCAGCCTCTCGAAAAGCTCGCCAACCTTTACGTCCAGCAGGGGGTTCTCAGCGAAGCCCGCCCGATTTTCCTGCAGCTCGCCGAAGCCCATCTAAAGGCGAACCAAACTGCCAAAGCGGTTGAAGTTTTGCGCCGTCTGCTCGAAGTCGAACCGGACAATCCGCGTGTGCAGCGCAGGCTGGCCGAGCTCTATATGGCCATGGGCCAGAAGGCCGAAGCCGCCCAGACTTATCTTCACTTCGCCCGCTATCTGCAGGAGCACGGTGACGCTCCCGAGGCTCTGAAAATGGTTGATGCGGCCCTCGCCGCGCAGCCGGGGGATTCGGCTGCGCAATTACTCAAGGCGCGGATGCTGGGAGCTACGGGAAATTCCGATGCAGCTCTCGAAGCTCTGGGCAAGCTTTCCGATTCGGATTCAAATTCGGAAACCGTCGGGCTCCAAATTGATCTTTGTCTGAAGAGCGGCAAGAGCACCCGCGCGGTCGAGCTTGTCACCAATGCTGAATTGAAGGGCCCTGAGAAATACGCGCTCGTCTCGAAGGTCGCCAACTCCTTGATCGACTCGAATGAACCGGATCAGGCGCTCAAGCTGATCGACGCAATCCGCAAGTCGGCAGTTTCGTCCGGGAATCAGGAGTTCCTGGCAAAGGTATTGATGAGTGTGGGAGAGCGGCTGAAAGATAGGATTGAGCCGCTCGAATGGCTTGTTGATTTATACCGCCGTACTGCCGACAACAATCTCTCAGAAGCGCAATCGCAATTTGCTGATGCTCTCATCAATGCCGGAGAGCTCCAGCGTGCCGAAGCGACGCTCAACGAATTATTGGAGCGCGAGCCGGATAACGAACTGGCCCGCCAGCGCCTCGGCCAGCTCCAGAAAAAGCTGGGCCGGGCATCCTCAGCGCCGGCGGAGCTCGATGCAAGCGCGTTTCAGTCTCCCGCGCGTGAGCCTCTGATCGGCGCTCCAGTGCCGGCTGACACCCCAGCCAATGAGATCGGTCTGGATGAAGAAACTCAGCAATTCATCGCCCAGGCTCTCACGGATGTGGATCTGTTTTCGAGCTATGGGCTCTCTCAAAAAGCAATTCAGCTACTCGAGACTATTCTGCTGCGCGTTCCTGGGCACGCGCCTACGCTGGAGCGCCTGCTGGATCTGTCCCTCGGTTCCGGTAACGATCGCCGTACCGCAGAGCTCGCTGCGCAGCTTGAGCACATC
>JASHYE010000110.1 GCA_030043155.1 Candidatus Acidiferrales bacterium
TTTTCGTGGAAGGCGTCGGCGGCGCAGTACGTGAAGCTGTATGAGGCGGCGAAACAGTCGAGAATCCAAGCGGTAGCGGCGACATCTAACACTTAGCGGGTAAGTAGCATGAGTCATAAAGGATCGGGCAATAGTTCCTCAGGGGCTAAAGCCCAATTCACTTCGGGCTTGAATGTCGGAGCTAAAGCTCCGACCCCCTAAGAATTGCTTATGACTCCGAGACGATTATCCGCTTAAGATTGAGGGAAATTATGGGACAGAATGTAGCGGCGGTGAGCGACGCGAATTTTCAGGCTGAAGTGCTGGACGCCAGCAAGAATCAGCCGGTGATGGTGGATTTCTGGGCCGAATGGTGCGGTCCATGCAGGGCTCTTTCGCCGACGGTGGACGCGATTGCGGCGGAGCGCGCGGGAAAATTGAAAGTGGTGAAAATGAACGTCGACGAGAATATGAATACGCCGGGGAAGTACAACGTGCGCGGAATTCCGACGCTGCTGCTTTTCAAAGGTGGTCAAGTGGCGGAGCAAATTGTGGGCGCCATGCCCAAGGCGAATATCGAGAAGGTCCTCGAGAAGCACCTGGCCTGAGGCGTCATTTAAGGGACAGCAATGCGAACGGAGCGGGCCGACGACGTTGAGGAGTTGGTAGTTGCGCGCATATTTACCTTCCGGCACGAAGCGGAGATCGCGCGAGGGATGCTTGAGGCTGAAGGAATCGAAGCTGTAATCGCCGCGGATGATTGCGGTGGTCAGCGTCCGCTAATGGGCGCTGCGAGTGGCGGAGCGAGGCTGCTGGTCCGGCGAGCTGATGAGAAAAAAGCAAAGAACTTACTGCAGTGAATCCGCAGTGCGAATGACCTGTTGAGTGATGTCCTTGCCTTTGTAACGCCCCAAGCGTAGGATGGTGAGTCTGCGCTGGCTGTAATCTCTCAGAAATTTTCCAGGAAGCAGGATTCGAGGGGTAAGGTGCGGCTCGACGACAAAGGATGAGACGGAGCGGATGAAAGCGATTGCGGTAGTGGGCGCGCAGTGGGGCGACGAAGGCAAAGGCAAGGTGGTGGACTACCTGGCCGCGTCGTTTGACTACAGCGCGCGATATGGCGGCGGGCACAATGCGGGACACACGGTCATCATCAATGATCATAAGTTTGTGCTGCAGTTGATTCCATGCGGAATTTTACGGCCCGGGAAAAAGGCGATCATCGGCGCGGGAGTTGTGGTGGATCCGGCGGCGCTGGTGGCGGAAGTGGACAGCATCAAGAAGGGTGGAGTTGATGTGGATGGGCGGCTGTTTTTGAGCAATCGGGCGCATTTGATTTTTCCGTTTCATCGCGAACTCGAGAAATCGGCAGAAGCGGCGCGAGGGCCGCATCGTATCGGAACAACCTCGCGGGGAATTGGGCCGGCATATGAAGACAAAATGGCGCGGTCTGGGTTGCGCGTTTGCGATTTGATGGATGAGGAGAGGTTTGCGCGGAAACTGGGGCGCGTACTGGAAGAGAAGGACGCGCTGAGCAGAAGTTGTTTCGGGCAGCCGCTCGAAACGGTGGGGATTTTGGAATCTTACCGCGAGCTGGGTGCACGAATTCGCGGATTCGTGACGGACACATCGGCGCTGGTGAATTGCGCATTGACGGAGGGCAAGTCGATTTTGTTCGAGGGCGCGCAAGGCACGATGCTGGATATTGATCACGGGACGTATCCTTACGTGACTTCATCGAGCGCGACGGCAGGCGGCGCTTGCACCGGTTTGGGGATTTCGCCGACGCGAGTAACGGGCGTGATTGGCGTTACGAAGGCTTATACGACGCGAGTGGGCGGCGGGCCATTTCCGACGGAGATGCCGGAGCTTGAGGCGCAGGCGGTGCGGGATCGGGGAAAAGAGTATGGCGCGGTGACGGGGCGTCCGCGGCGGTGCGGATGGTTGGATTTGGTGATGCTGCGCTATGCAATACAGATCAATGGAATCAGTTCGCTGGTGGTGACAAAGCTGGACGTGTTCGACACGCAGAAAGAAATTCAGGTTTGCATGGGATACAAATACAAAGGCTCGCGGCTGAGCGAAATGCCGGCGGAGGTGGAAGTGCTGGCGGAAGTGACTCCGGAATACAAGACGCTGCCGGGTTGGCAAGCGCGGACGGATCACATTCGCACGGCAAGCGAGCTTCCGAGAGCGGCCAGCGATTATCTGAAGTTTATGTCGGATTCGCTCGGCACGGAAATTGGGATGATTTCGACGGGTCCAGAACGCGACGCAACGATTATTCCCACTGGAACAAAACTCGCAAGCTGGTTGTGATCTCTCATGCAGTCCTTGTCCTACCAAGAGACGCGAAAGAAAGTCATTGAAGCGTGCCGGGAGTTGAGGCGCGTCCCTCCGATTGAAACCGTTGATTTGAACGATGCGGCTGGGCGGGTGTTGGCGCACGAGATACTCGCGGACCGCGATTATCCGCCATTTGACCGCGCGGCCCGCGACGGCTTTGCTGTGCGTTCGGTGGATTGCCGGGCGGCTGGTGCGACGCTGCGCGTGATTGGGGAAGTTGCAGCGGGTGCTGGATTTCACGGAAAAGTGGGTGCAGGCGAGTGCGTGCGAGTCATGACGGGCGCAGCGGTGCCGCGCGGGGCGGACGCGGTTGTAATGGTTGAGCAAACGCGTGAAGGCTCGAATGGAGGCCGTGTTGTGATTGAGCGCAGCGTGATGGCAGGAATGAATTTCGCGCCGCGAGGGTCGGAAGCGCGCAAAGGCGATATTCTGTTGAAGGAACCGGCGCGAATCAGCGATGCGGAAGCAGCGGTTGCGGCGCAAGCGGGATGCGCGGAGCTGCGCGTTTACCGAAAACCGCGAGTGGCGCTTTTGTCCACCGGAAGCGAGATCGTGGATGTGAGGGTGATCCCAAAGGAGTTTGAGATTCGCAACAGCAATGGCGTGTCGCTCGGAGCGCAGGTGAAATTCGCGGGGGGCGAGGCGGTTTCGCTCGGAAGCACAGCGGACGAGACGGACGCGCTGCGGCACAACATTGAGCGAGGATTGCAGGAAGATATTCTGGTGATCAGCGGCGGCGTGTCGGCGGGGAAGTACGATTTAGTCGAGCCGGTGCTGCGAGATTTGGGCGCCCAATTCGTTTTTGATTCGGTTGAAATTCGCCCCGGTCGGCCGGCGGTATTTGCGATTTGCAAAGGAAAGCCAGTGTTTGGATTGCCGGGGAATCCGGTATCGACGCTGGTAACGTTCGAATTGTTTGCCGCGCCGGCAGTCGATATTCTGGGCGGTGTTGAGCCGCGAAATTTGCCACTGCTAAAAGCGAAGCTAGCGACGGCCGTCGAGCAGCATGCAGCGCTCACGCATTTTCTTCCCGCGCGGCTGGAATGGCCTGGTGGCGAAGCGACCGTGAAACCGCAGCCGTGGCAAGGTTCTGGAGACATCGCGACAGTGGCGCGAGCGAATTGTTTCTTGGTGGTTGAGCGAGAGAAGCTCAAAGTTGCCGCGGGCGAATGGGTGGACGTGCTGCCGCGGCGCGGTATTCTCTAGGAGAAAATGAAACGGCGCGCGAAAAAATCGCTGACTCATTATGACGCGCGCGGCCGTGTGCGCATGGTGGACGTCACGCCGAAGGCAGCAACAGAGCGGAAGGCGACAGCGCGAGGATTCGTGCGCATCGCGAAGAACGCGTTGACGAAAGTGCGGGCGCTGAAGACGCCAAAAGGCAATCCATTGGAGATTGCGCGAATCGCGGGAATTGCGGCGGCGAAGCGGACTTCGGAGCTGATTCCTCTTTGCCATCCGCTGCTGCTGACGCACATAGATGTTGCGACGGAGCTGTGCGAAAATGGAGTGGAGATCGTCTCGCAAGTGACAGCGACCGGGCCGACGGGCGTGGAAATGGAAGCGCTGACGGCCACGGCGGTTGCAGCGCTGACGCTTTACGATATGTGCAAGGCGATGGACCGGGGCATGGAGATTTCGGAGATTTGTCTGGTGGAAAAATCGGGAGGGCGGAGCGGCCACTACGTTAGGCCAGAATCCGCGCGCGGACAGAAATGAAGGACGTAAAGGTTCTTGTAGTCGATGACAATCCTCTCGTGCTGGATTTGATCGCCAAAGGGCTCGATCCTCACTGCGATGTGCGCACGGCCGCCGATGGCGCGGATGCGCTGCTGAAAATCGTGGACGACACGCCGGACCTGGTGATGTGCGATTACCGGATGCCGGGGCTGGATGGAAGACAGCTTTACGAAAAACTGCGGAGCCGGTTTGCGTCGCGGCCGATTCCGTTCATTTTTTTGTCGAGCCGCAGCGACATGGATGAAAAGCTACGGCCAATGGTGGATGGTGTTGAGGAATTCATCGCCAAGCCATTTTTTCTGCACGAGCTGGTTCGGCGCGCGAAGAAGGTGATTGACCGGTTGCAACTGGAAAAACTGCAGAAGAGTTCGGCGCGGCCCGGCGTGATTCAGGGACGGCTGGAAGAAATGAGCATGCTGGACCTGATGCAGTCGATTGAAATGGGGCAGAAGACTTGCAAGCTTACCGTGCGAAACGGCAAACAGACATGCGAAATTTATTTTGCAGGCGGGCAATGCCAAGACGCTCAGATGGGAAAAGAGAAGGGTGAGCCGGCGGTATATGAGGCGGTGCGGTGGATAGCAGGGGAATTCGAGATTGATTTCAATTCGTCGCCTTCGCGCACAACGATTGAGCGCTCGACGACCGGCGTGCTGATGGAAGCAATGCGGTTGATGGACGAAAGTCAGGAGCTTGCCGAAGGACAGCCGGACACAGCAAAAAAATAGCGCGTAGCGCAGCCACACGATGCGAGTTTCCATTGTTACAGTGAGCGATTCGGTTTCCACGGGCAAACGCGAGGACCTTTCCGGCAAGTCGCTTGCGGAGAAGTGCGTGGATCTGGGCTGGGAAGTGATTTCGCGTTCCGTCGTGCCAGACGATGAAATGCTGATTCGCACGCAATTGCTGGCTCTCGCGGAATGCGGAAAACTTGATGCGGTGCTGACGACGGGGGGTACCGGTGTTGGGCCGCGCGATGTGACGCCAGAGGCTACCGTCGCGGTGGTGACGCGGCAAATTCCGGGACTCGCGGAATTGATGAGGCACACGGGTTTGCAGAAGACGCGAAATGCGGCGCTGTCACGTTCGATTGCAGGCGTACG
>JASHYE010000111.1 GCA_030043155.1 Candidatus Acidiferrales bacterium
ACCGCTACAACGGCGGAAAAATGGCGCAGATACAAAGAGAGCCGGGCACAACGCTTTCGGACATCAACATCGTTCCGTTTGTGGACGTGATGCTCGTGCTGCTGGTGATCTTTATGATCACCGCGCCTATTTTGGAATCGGGAATCCAAGTGAACCTGCCGCAAACGAAAACCGTGAAGGAAATCAGCCAAGCGCAAATCATCATCACCATTGACCGCGCGCAGCGCCTTTATCTTGGAAAAGAACCGGTGAACATCCACGAGCTCGGACAGAAGGTCCTGGCCGAAGACAAAGATGTTGCGCACACGCCGGTTTATCTGAGGTGTGATGAAGCGGTGCCGTGGGGGACGATGGCCATGGTCATGGACACGCTGCGCCAATCGGGCATCAATAATATTAGCGCGGTGACGAAGCCAATACAGGGGAGTCCGCGCACACAGTGAGATGGAGATAAGCCTTCCCTATCGCGAAGCGCCGAATCTGAAAGCCCCGCTGGGGTATTCGGTGGCGTTTCACGTGATTTTGTTCGGAGCGATGCTTTCTTCCGCAGTGTTTACGCATCAGGGTGAATTATGGGGCGGCGCCGGCGGCGAAGGAACGATCAACATTCATGCTGTGGGAAGCATTCCGGCAATACCGCTGCCAAAGCCGGAGATCGCGACGAACAGCCGCGTGGCCGACGACACGAAAGGGCTTTATCAGACGGAAACTCCTCCCAAGGCAATCCCCGCGCCGCAACCGAAGATTCCTCTGCCGGATGAATCCAAGGCGATTTTTCTGCCGAAATTGGACACAAAGAGGCCAGAGTATCTCGGCAAGCCGTCCAGAGTGCTGCCCAATCCTGTTCCGCCGCCGAAAAATGCGATTCCGTACGGAAATGGAGGTTCGCCGCAGGTTCCGACGTCAACCTTCATGCTGAACCAGAGCACGAAGGGCGGGATGGGAATTTCGGGATCGAGCGGAGGGAGTTTTGGCAACCAATTCCCGTGGTATGTGGAGGCGGTACAGAGGCGCGTGAGCAGCAACTGGCTGGAGTCAACGGTGGACCCCTCGGTTTCGTTCGCGCCGCGCTGCGTTGTGACGTTCACGATTTTGCGCGACGGGACGGCAACGAATATTCAGATTACGCAATCGAGCGGGAACCAGTCGGTGGATACGTCGGCGGTTCGCGCGATTGAGAGCTCGAGTCCGCTGGACCATTTGCCGGCGGGATATGGCGGCTCTTCCGTGAACGTGGAGTTTTGGTTTGATTTTCACCGACAGTAAACAGTAAGGAGATGGGACGGGTGATGAAAAGGGCTTTGGGATTTTGCGTCATGGCAGTGCTGATGGCGGCGATTGCCGCGCCGTGCGGATTTGCGCAGAGCGGGCAGGACTGGTTCAAAACCGGGACGGGACTGGGCGTCCAGAAGGTGAAGCTGGCCGTGCCGGAATTCAAAGCGGAAAACGCGCAGACCACACCGCTCGAACAGGTGTTCCATCAAGTGCTGACGGATGATTTGAGCTACTCGGGAATCGTGGACATGGTGAGCCCGAGTTTTTATCCGGTGGTTGCGCCGAGCGTGCCGGGTGAACTAAATTCGCAGCAATGGAGCCAGGCTCCAGCGAGCGCGATGATGGTAGCGTTTGGAAATTTGACGGTGAACGGCAGTTCCCTGCTGCTCTCGGGCTATCTCTACGACGTGCGGCAGGAGCCGGCGCTCTCGATCCTGGAAAAGGACTATTCAGGGGATGCGACACAGGATGGCGCACGGCAATTGGCGCATGAGTTCGCGGATGATATTATCTCGCGTTTAAGCGGCGGCGTGCCGGGCATTGCACAGACGAAGATCGCGTTCGTGAGCAATCGCACCGGGCACAAGGAAATCTGGATGATGGATTACGACGGCGCGAACCAGAAGCAACTGACGCACCTGGGAAGCACTTCGCTGACGCCGCGATGGTCGCCGGACGATTCACGGATTGCGTTCACGTGCTTCCAGCCGTATCGCAGGGTCGTCTCCGCACAGATTTGCATATATTCGATGATTACCGACCGGCTGATTGCTTTCCCGCGATTTCCTGGGACCAATTCGTCGCCTTCATGGTCGCCAGACGGGAGCCAAATTGCGTTCATGGCGAGTTTGCAAGGGAATCCGGACATTTACATCGCGGATTCGTTTGGGCTTCATCTGCACCGGCTGACGTATTCGGTGGGCGTGAGCACCTCGCCGACGTGGAATCCGAAAACGGGCAATCAGATTATTTTTGTGAGCGACCGCGACGGGCTGCCGGATCTTTTCGAGATGAATTCGGATGGGTCGAACATGCAGAAGATTCCGCTTTCGGCGGCGACCGGAGTGGCGGCAGCGGATTTGCCGGCGACGGGCTATGTGGTGGATCCGGCGTGGTCTCCCAACGGAGAGCTGCTGGCGTTCAGCTGGCGCAGGCCGGCAGGAAATTATGATTTGTACGTGATGGATCTGGCGTCGCATCAATTAATCGAATTGACGCGCGATTCGGGCGAAAATGAGCGGCCGAGCTGGGCGCCGGACGGGCGTCACCTGGTTTTCGAATCATCGCGAAGCGGCTCCGTAGAGATCTGGACCATGCTGGCGGACGGGAGCGAGCAGCGGGAGCTGACGGCGACAGGGAAAAATGAATCGCCAAACTGGTCGTGGCATTAAGGGGCATTAAGCACGGGCGCTAGATTTTTTTGCAGTTATCCCAAGGGTGGTTGTCTTACGGAAGTTTGCTTCAAATCGGTATGAATCGTAGGTCCGAATTTTTTCAAATATATCGGCCCTGATCTGATCTCTCGCGCAGCCCAGGGCGCGAAGGAGGATTGTCGATGGAGAGCAGTACTATTCGTAGAATGTCGCTGTTGATTGGAATGTCTTTCACGCTGGCGTTTATGGGAGCTTGCAAGAAGAAAGTGGCGCCAGCGCCTCCGGCTCCGGCACCGGCACAGCCGGCACCGGCACAGCCGACGGTGACGTTGAACGCAACGTCAACGACGATTCAAAGCGGGCAGAGCACGACGCTGAATTGGACTTCGACCAACGCGACGGATCTGGACCTCGAGCCGGGCGTCGGAAAAGTCGCGGCGGAAGGCTCAACGAACGTAAGCCCGACCGAATCGACGACGTATACGATCACGGCGACGGGACCGGGTGGTTCGGCGACGGCGAACGTGCAGATAACGGTTTCCGCGCCGCCACCGGTGCAAGAACAGCCCGCGCCGAACGTAGCGGACTTGTTCAATCAAAACGTGAAGGATGCGTTTTATGACTTCAACAAGTCGGACCTCTCATCCGACGCACGCGACGCGCTGCAGAAGGATGCGGAGTTCCTGCGCTCCTATCCGCAGGTTCGCGTGACGATCGAGGGCCATTGCGACGAGCGCGGTTCGGAAGAGTACAACCTCGGGCTGGGACAGCGGCGCGCGGATGCGGCGAAGCAGTATCTCGTTTCGCTGGGGATCAGCGCAGACCGTTTGCAGACGATGAGCTGGGGCAAAGAGCATCCGTTCTGCACCGAACACAACGAGGACTGCTGGCATCAAAACAGGAGGGCGCACTTTGTAATGATCCAGCAGCAGTAGTAATCTGCAAGTAGATCAGGCCGGGGGCGCCGCGCAGAGGTACGCGGCGCCTTCGGCGCACCATCAGGAGGCGGTTTATGCGTGCAAGAACTGTCATTTGTTTTCTGGCTGCGTTGTTGGCTGGCGCGATCGCCGGATCGATGCTCACCCCGCCCGCAGCGGACGCCGTTTCACGCGAGATTATTCAAATCCAGCAAACGGTCAATCAAATTTTGCAGAACCAGCAGGATTTGCGAACCGACTTGGACACGAAGGTCGCATCCATGCAGACGCTGGTGCAGCAGTCGCTCGACGCGTCGAACCATCTGGCGCAAACGATGGGCGCGCTGCAAAAAACTTTGCAGGACGCATCCGCCAACACCGGCGCGAACAATAGTTCGATTGCGCAGCAGATGCAGGGCGTTTCGGACAACATGCAGGATATGCAGGGGCGGGTACAGAAGCTGGCGCAGCAAATGACGGATATTCAGAATACGTTGCAGCAGATCAGCGCGAAAGTGTCCACCAGCCCAGCAACGAGCGCGCCGACAACGGGACCGGCTCCTGGAATGGCCCCTGATACAACATCGCCTTCCACCACGTCGCCCGCCGGACCTCCTGCAGGCACGGATGGGTCTGCGAATGCAACAGCTCCTGCCGGGAACCAGCCCGCGGCGGACAACCTGCCGCCGATTTCCGGCGACACGCTCTATGCCAATGCAGAGCGAGATATGACTACCGCCAACTACACGCTCTCCGCGAGAGAATTCAATGATTATTTGAAGAATTTCCCGGATGGGCCGTTCGCGTCGAACTCGCAGTTTTATCTGGGCGAGATTGCGTACGCACAAGGCAATTTCACTGATGCGATCACCGCGTATGACATTGTGATTACCGATTACCCGAAAAGCTCAAAAGTGGCTCCGGCAATGCTGGAAAAAGGCCGTGCGCTGATGCAAACGAAAAAGACGACGAGCGCAGAGCGCGAATTCCGCGAATTGGTTCGACGCTTCCCAGGGACGGACGAAGCGAAAACAGCAGAAGCCACGCTTCGCAGCATGACTCCCGGCCAGTAGCCGCC
>JASHYE010000112.1 GCA_030043155.1 Candidatus Acidiferrales bacterium
TTGCGCGTGGCTTCCGAGTCCCGCCGGAACGCCGCGTGCCACGACCTCAAAAATTCCGCCGACGGAATCTCCTGCCCTCAGCGCCTGATCCACTTCCGCCTTCATTCGCGATTCCACAGCTTCATCAACGCAACGCAGCGGCGATTCCAGATTCCCGCACACGCGCTCAATCTCTTCCCATGTAGCTTCCCGTTCCAATTGCGCGTGTCCCACTGCGATCACGTGACTAAGCACGTCGATGCCAAATTCACGAAGGAGCAGCTTGGCCAGCGTGCATGCCGCGGTTCGAGCCGCTGTTTCCCGAGCGGAAGCTCGTTCCAATACGTATCGCGCGTCATGAAAATTGAATTTGAGCGCGCCAGCTAAATCGGCATGCCCGGGACGCGGCGATGTCAAATGGCGCTGCGCATCCTCCGCGCCATCGGAGTCTTCCACCGGCAGTGCTTTTTCCCATGTTTTCCAGTCGCGATTCTCGATGCGAATCGCAATCGGCGCTCCAATGGTTTTCCCGTGCCGCACACCGGCGAGAAAATCGGCCTGGTCCTTCTCAATTTTCTGCCGGCCGCCGCGCCCGTAGCCGAGCTGCCGGCGATGGAGTTCGCGATTTACGAATTCAATATCTACAGGCACACCCGCCGGGATGCCGGAAATCCAGCTCACCAGCGCCTGGCCGTGAGATTCGCCCGCCGTGAGAAACCGCAGCATGTCTGTCGTTTGTTCTCCTCGCGCGAGCGCAAAAGTTTACCGGAGCTGCCGCCCGAAAGCCAGTCACGAGGCAAAATACACGGTGTCCCTCCTTGACGTTCCGTCCTATGCAACGTTACGCTGTCGAGGCGCTTGCGCGCACGATGGCTACGCTCACATCCAAATTGCCGTCTTCCGGACCCTCTCTGCTGGCCGTAGTCAACAGGCTGGTGAAGCGACCCATCCAGTCGCTCCAGGAATACTCCTATCTGGTGGGCGACGCAGTTATGAAGGCCTTCTCGCCGCCAATTTATTTCAAAGATGTTCTCGAACAAATGGACGTTATCGGGGTAGGTTCGCTGCCCATCATCCTGCTTACCGGTTTCTTTATCGGCGGGGTCATGGTGCAAAATACCGCCGCGCAATTCCAGCGATTCGGCTCCGCAAGTCTCACTGGCGAAGTCGTCGCCCTGGCGCTGGTGCGAGAACTCGGGCCTGTAATAGCGTCTCTCCTGATCACTGGAAGAAACGGGTCCGGCATCGCTTCGGAGCTCGGTTCCATGGTCGTCACGGAACAGGTTGACGCCATGCGCGCGCTCGGCACAGACCCGGTTCGCAAGCTCGTGGTGCCGCGCGTCCTCGCAACCGTCATTGTTTTGCCATTGCTTACTGGCGTGGCCGATTTAGTTGGCCTCATTGGGGCTTCCATAGTTTCGTATTTTCAGTTGGCGATAGGCCCGGTCGAATTCTGGAATGAATCAATGCAGTCGCTCGCCGTCGGCGATATCGTTCAGGGTCTGGTGAAGCCGCTCGTCTTCGCCATCATCATCTCAACGATCGGCTGTTTCTACGGCCTGCGCACGCGCGGTGGAACGCAAGGTGTTGGCCGCGCCACTACGTCCGCCGTCGTTGCGGGCTCGATCTCCATCATTGTTGCCGATTTCTTCATCGGCAAGCTGCTTCTCTATTACCTCGTTTCTTAATGGCACGCCTGCTTTTTCTGCAGCGAATTTCAGATTGCATCTATAATCGTTCCTGACGTTACGATGCCCGTTCCCGTGACCAATGAAGTCGTGCCCGGCGAACCGCTCATCCGGTTTGAAAACGTCAGCATCGGATTCGACGATGCAGAAGTTCTCCGCGACATCAGCTTTGAAGTCGCGGCCGGAGAAACGACGACCATTTTGGGAGAAAGCGGCTCCGGAAAGACAGTTCTCTTGAAGCTGGCCGCCGGTCTTTTGCGGCCAAACTCCGGGCGCGTGGTCATCATGGGCCATGATCTCGTCGATATGAAGGAAGTTGAGTTGCTCGATTTCCGCCGCCGCATCGGGTTCGTCTTTCAAGAAGGAGCGCTCTTTGATTCGCTCAGCGTTGCCGATAATGTTTCCTTTCGTCTTCACGAGGAATCGGTCAATGCTGACGAAGTGGAAACACGCGTCCGCCAATCTTTGCGTTTCGTGGAAATGGAACACGCCTACGATAAATTTCCCGCCGAGCTTTCCGGCGGAATGCGCCGCCGCGTTTCCATCGCGCGCGCACTCATCGATCAGCCGCCAATCGTCTATTACGATTCTCCGACGGCGGGCCTCGACCCCGTCACGAGCCAGACAATCATCACCCTCATTCTTCGCCTTCGCGATCTGAACGGCGTGACATCTCTTTTGGCCACTCATCGCCTGCAGGACGCTTTCGGTCTGGCGAATTTCGTCTTCGAGCCCGGGCTCAACCGCGTCCTTCCCATTTGGGAGGATGCCGACGGAAAGCATTTTGCCCCGACGAAAGTTCTGGTCATCCGCGACGCAACGATTTACTTTCAGGGACAAACCACGGATCTTCTGAAATCTGACGACCCGTATCTGCGACAATTCCTGGCATGAATCTTTCGTCAGCGCGCGGCGTCGGGGAGCAACGATCCACCGCAGTCACCTTGAGTTTTTAGGAATGAAGGAGAGGAGAACAGCATGGCGATTCGAAAGCAAGTTACTTGGGAAGAACTTCGCGTGGGAGTCTTTGTCCTCGTCGGTCTGATTATTATTGCCGTCGCGATTTTTTACGTTACAGGGCCGAGCTCCTGGGGCGCCAAATACACGCTGAAGACTTACTTGCCCGAGGTCGCTGATCTCCAGAAAGGCGCGCCGGTCACTCTCGACGGCGTGCCCGTCGGCAATGTCGAAGAAATGAAAGTTAACACCAGCACGTCCAATCGTCAGGACAGCGTTGAAGTCGAGATGAGCATCGGCAAAGAATATCAAGGCCTCATTCGTACCAGTTCGAATGCCAGCCTCCTCACCTCCGGCCTTCTCGGCAATCGTTACGTCACCATTTCGCGCGGATACACGGGCGATGTACTTCCGGACGGTGGCGTTATCCAGGGCGTTTCCGGAAACGACCTCACGCAAATGGTCGCCAATGGCGTTCAGTTGGAAAACAACGTCAACGCAGTACTGAAACAAGTGAGCGATATCGTCGGCGCCATCCACAGCGGCCAGGGTACAGCCGGAGCGATTATCTACGATCGTTCTCTTTATAACCATTTCGATTCACTCGCCGCGAACGCACAATCGCTTGTCTCCGACATCAAAGCGGGAAAAGGTTCAATTGGGAAAATTTTGACTTCCGATGACCTCTACAACAAGTTCGACGCCAGTGCCACTCACCTCGAATCCATGACCGCGGCCATCCAGAACCAGCAGGGAAGTCTCGGCAAACTCATCTACGACCGCGCCTTCTACGACAAGGCCGATAAGTTCCTCGACAATACCAACGGCCTCCTCGCCGGCATTCGTAACGGTCAGGGAACCATGGGCAAGTTCTTCACCGACGATTCGCTTTTCACCAACCTTCGCGATGCGTCAGCAAACATCAATCATCTCACCGGCAAAATGAACAATGGGCAGGGCACCTTCGGCAAATTCTTCACCGATCCGCAGCTCTACGATAATTTGACAGGCCTGACTGGAGACACGCGCCTTCTGATCGGCGACTTTCGCCGCAATCCGAAGAAATTCTTGCAAATTCATTTGAATATTTTCTAGCAGGATGTCGGAAGCCTGCGTTTTGTTAGGGCACGGTTTCAACTGTGCCGTAAATCGCGCACAAGGAATGCGGCTTTAGCCGCTGAGGGAACTTTGCAGCTTGTTTTTTTGGACGCGTGGTTTGTCCCGCAGAGCTTCGCGAATTCCGCGAAACCCTGCGGCCTTTGCGGAATGGAAGTAGCCGGGGGCTGGCCTATTTCCCCTTGGTGTTTTCCGTCGAAGAAACGAACTCCGCTGCATTGTCATGGAGCTGCTTCAGCGATGGCTCGTGCGCATACACCATGTGCCCCGACTCGTAGAACCGAAATTCGATGTTCTTATCGAGCGAGGCGGGAATCGGCAAATGGTGCATTTCATACACGCCCTCGAAAAACGGCGTGGCCAGATCGAAGTAGCCCGCATTCAACAGCACCTTCAGATTCGGGTTGTACTTCATCGCGTCGGCCAAATCGATCATCACGTTCGGCGTTCCGGGATTTCCGTGATGCGTCATGTCCCAGTTTCCCGTATTTATCTCCGGCTTGTAAGTTTGGTCCTCGCCGAATTTCAGGTCCTTTCGCACGTAATCGTTGAATGCTGAGACATATGCCGAGCTGATCGACGCGGACTGCGGATCGTATTCCGCTTCCTTCGCGAGCGGATCCATCGACGGCCCGGAAAATCGCGTATCCAGCCGGCCTGTCGTCAAACCATTTTGGTCCTGCAGCATTTTTTCGAACTCGCCGCCGCTGATGCGCAGGTCCGCCTTCAAAATGTAATCGACCGTCAGGCCGGTGTACTCGTGCAGCTTTTCAGCAATTGCATTGCGCTGATCAGTAGGCAGCGCACTTCCTTGAAGCAGCGCCAGCGCATAGTCGTTCATGGAAAAGTGCTCTACTT
>JASHYE010000113.1 GCA_030043155.1 Candidatus Acidiferrales bacterium
TAGCGAACCGGAGAAAATTCCATCTCGGTTGGAAGATGAATCCCCCGCGCCGTCATTTGCTCCGGAAGCGTTCGAGCTGTCTTCACCGGCTCGCTCAGAGACGGATGCTAGCGCGGCGGAAGCGGAGAACGCACAACCAAGCTTCGCCGCCGTTGAAGCTTCTACCAAAGGCGACTCCAAAGCCCCGGTGGACCAGGCAACGGTAGACGATGTCGTAGCAAAGGTAATCTCCAAACTCGAGCCGCAGCTTCATCAGGCGCTGGCAAACGGCGTGCTGCGCCCCCTCGTGGAAGAACTCCTGAACCAGCAACGCGAAAAGAAGTAACCCCGCTCCGCCAAAATCCCATTTCGCCGTTAGTCATGCGAATTGACAGGGTTGTGGCGCGCCCGTAAAATCGCAAGGTTGTTCGCGTGCCGAGGTAGCTCACCGGTAGAGCGCGGCCCTGAAAAGGCCGGCGTAGGCAGTTCAACTCTGCCCCTCGGCACCACTCCATTGCCTGCCGCGAGAGTACTCGTCGATTCGTTCGCGGCCCAACATCCTCCGTCCGCTCCCCAATGAAATTTTCTCCTGAATCGCAGACGGAATTTGCTGGCGCTCCGTGTTGCAAGTGTGCTATCCATCATCTCGATGTTCGGTAAGCCGCCCTCATCGCATTTGCCGATCTCGTCGCATACGCTGTTTTCTCTGCTGAGTTATACCGCCAGCTACTTCTAACCTGACTTTCAGCCTCACGCGCCTCTTTTACTAAGGGTGTTTTCGATTTGGCATTGAAGGAGGGTCAAGCCATGAGTTCGCATTCCGGTCCGGTCAGCGCGTTTATGAAGCATCATTACCGGCATTTCAACGCGGCGGTGATTATCGAAGCGAGCGAGAGCTACAAGCAATTGCTGGCAGGCAACGGGAAAATGTTCGTGACCCTTGCTGGAGCGATGAGCACGGCAGAATTGGGATTGTCGCTTGCAGAGATGATTCGCAAGGATAAGGTTCACGGCATCTGTTGCACGGGAGCAAATCTGGAGGAGGATATTTACAATCTAGTTGCGCATGATCACTACAAGCGTGTTCCGCATTACCGGCAGCTCACTCCACAGCAGGAAGTCGACCTTCTGGACCACCATTTGAATCGCGTCACCGACACCTGCATTCCTGAAGAAGAGGCGATGCGGCGGATCGAACGCGTGGTGATGGAAGAGTGGCATGCTGCGGACAAGGCGCAAGAGCGATTCTTTCCGCACGAGTTTCTCTTCAAGATTTTGCGCGAAGGAAAGCTGAAGCAATTTTACGAGATCGACCCGAAAGATAGCTGGATGCTGGCCGCGGCAGAAAAGCACCTGCCCATGTTCGTTCCCGGCTGGGAAGATTCCACGCTGGGCAACATGTATGCGGCGCAGGTGATTAGCGGCAAAGTGAAAATCGCCACCACCATGCGTGGCGGCGTCGAATACATGATTGAGCTAGCGCGCTGGTACACGGAAACGACAAAGCAAAATCCGCTTGGATTTTTTCAGATCGGCGGCGGCATCGCGGGAGACTTTCCGATTTGCGTCGTTCCCATGCTGCATCAGGACCTTCGGCGCGAGAATGTGCCGCTATGGGCTTATTTCTGCCAGATCAGCGACTCGACAACGAGCTATGGTTCTTACTCCGGTGCGGTGCCGAATGAAAAAATTACGTGGGGAAAGCTCGGCCCGGACACCCCGCGATTTATCATCGAGTCCGACGCGACGATCGTTGCGCCGCTGATGTTTGCGTATGTGCTCGATTGGTGAAAAGTTGAATATTTGGAAATCAAGCCGGGTCCTCGTTACTGGCGGCGCGGGATTCATTGGAAGTGCCCTCATTTGGGGTTTAAACCAGCGAGGCTGCATTGATATCGTGGTTGCAGACTTCCCGCCAAGTGAAGCGAAACGCCGCAATCTTTCGCCGCTGCGCTTTAGTCGCTACGCCGATCCATGGGAACTGCTCGCGCAGCTTCGATCCAATGGGCAGAAAATGTTCGATTTCGTGCTGCACATGGGAGCTTGCTCATCCACGCTGGAAAGAGACGAAGAATATCTCCGCAGAAATAATTACGAATATACGCGCGATCTTGCGGATTGGGCACTGAAGTCGAACGTGCGGTTTGTGTACGCTTCCTCGGCAGCGACTTACGGCGACGGCAGTGCGGGCATGGACGACACCGACCCGCGCAATCTTGAACCCCTCCAGCCGCTAAACCCATACGGCCAATCCAAACACCAAATGGATATTTACGCTTGGCGTCAAGGCTGGCTGGATCACATTGTTGGTTTGAAGTACTTCAATGTGTTTGGACCTAACGAAGGACACAAGGGCGAGATGCGAAGCGTGGTTCACAAGAGCTTTGGGCAGATCACGGAAAACAGTGTGATTCGTCTCTTCAAGAGCTATCGGCCAGAATATGCCGATGGGGAACAAAAGCGCGATTTTTTGTATGTGAAGGACGCGATTGACATGACGCTTTTTCTGGCTGAAAACCAGCGTGCGAATGGAATTTTCAATATAGGCTCTGGGATTGCGCATAGCTGGAATGAACTGGCATCGGCTGTGTTTGCGGCACTGGGGCGAGAGCCGCGGATCGAGTACATCGAAATGCCGGAAACCATCCGCACGAGATATCAATATTTCACACAAGCGGAAATCGGGAAATTGCGCTCGGCGGGTTATCGTTGTGAAATCACTCCTTTAGCTGAATCCGTTCGCGACTATGTTGTTAACTACCTTGCGCCTGACCGTTCGTTAGGCGAGACTTCATCGGGAAACTAGAGGAGGCTGCAAAATGCCTATCCGATGCCTATTTTCGACGGTCGTAGCTTTGTTTGTCCTGAGTGCCGGTACTTTGGCGCAAACGAGAAATCCTGCCAGCAGCTTGGCTTCTGCGAATCCACTCGAACAGGTTGCCTATATTCACGGCATGCCCGGCCCGTTCGCCGTGGCCGGTTATCGCATCGGGGAACGCGCCCTGAGATATTCTCGTTTATTGTGACTCGGACAGCTCAGACCAATTAAATTATAGATGTCTCTTCCTCATGGCCATTCAAAAAATACGCCCTCTTTTGCAGAATTCTCCGCGCAAAAGTGTGTGTATACTTCGCGGCGGAGAAAAGCATGAACAAAGCATGTTCCCTCAGAATGGTTTTCCGCGTCGCGATCCTTGTGTGTTGGTGCGCTCTTGCGTCCGGAACCGTAAAGGCACAGCAGCGGGCAGAGGGCCACGAGCATTGGGTGGGAACTTGGGCGGCGTCGCCGCAAATGCCTCCTGAAAACGAGCCGAGCGCAAACTCCACGGATGCGGGATTTGATAACCAAACGGTGAGAATGATTGTGCGCGTAAGCATCGGCGGCGATGAACTGCGCGTGCGACTCTCGAATGCGTTTGGCAGCACCCCGTTGAAGCTCGGCGGTGCGCACGTAGCTCTTGCAGGTTCTGGCGCCGCGATTGTGCCGGGAACAGATCGCGCGCTTACGTTCAGCGGGCACGAGTCGTTCACGATTCCGCCGGGCGCGCTGGCGCTGAGCGATCCGGTGCGGCTGCACGTGCCGGCACTGGCAAGCGTCACTTTGAGCGTCTTCGTTCCTGAAGCGACCGGGCCGGCAACGTGGCACGCTCTCGGGCGCGAGACCACGTATATTTCGGGGCCGGGCGACATGTGCGCGAGCGCGGACTTCCCCGACGCAAAGACCACGACTTCGTGGTATTGGCTTTCAGGCGTGGATGTGCTCACGAGTGACCGCGCCGCCGCGATTGTCACGCTGGGCGATTCGATCACCGATGGCGCAGCTGCGACAATGAACGCGAATCACCGCTGGCCCGACGTGCTGGCTGAGCAGCTTGCCGCAAGAAGCGATGCCGCGGCGGCTCCGCTGGCGGTCTTGAACGAAGGCATCTCCGGCAACCGGCTGCTGCACGATGTTGACGGCCCCAGCGCGCTCGCGCGTTTCGATCGAGACGTTCTTTCGCAGGATGGCGTGCGCTATCTTATCGTGCTCGAAGGGATCAACGACATTGGCTGGCCGCACATGAAAGGAGGCCAATACGCGGCTGACGCAGTAAGCGCAGACGACATGATTGCGGCGCTGCGGCAGATCACAGAACGAGCGCACGCCCACGGCATTCGCGTTTTCGGCGGCACGCTCACGCCATTTGGCGGCGCATTTTATCAGACGCCCGACGGCGAAGCCGAACGCGAGGCTGTCAACAATTGGATTCGCACAAGCGGCGCATTCGATGGAGTCATCGACTTTGATAAAGTAACGCGCGATCCGAAGCAGCCCGAGAGCTTTCTGCCGCCATACGATTCCGGAGACCATCTGCATCCAGGCGATGCGGGATACGATGCGATGGGTCGCGCCGCCGCGAAAATCTTCGAAGCAGAACCTTCTGCGAAGACACCCCGACGACGATAGCTCCCCTTCCGCGCGGTGAAAATTCGCCGAGTGCGAAGGCGCAAAAGACGAGACTCGCGCACTAGTCCCCGCAGGCGTAGAATCCGCAAAGAGGTTCCTGCCATGGCACAAACGTGCAAGCACGTCAGCGAGATCCGCAAAGTCACGCCCAGCGGCAAGGGTTGCAAGGAATGTCTCGAAATGGGCGACACGTGGGTGCATCTGCGACTGTGCCTCATTTGCGGACACGTCGGCTGCTGCGATTCCTCGAAAAACAAGCATGCCACCAAGCATTTTCACGCGACGAAGCACCCAATTATCCGTTCGTTTGAGCCCGGCGAGGATTGGCGCTGGTGCTACGTTGACGAAATGATGCTTGAATAGACAGCGATGAACGCAGACAAAAAAGTCACTGACCCGAATGCGTGGCCGGCGCTTTCGCTGAAAGAATGGGAGCCGACGCGCGCAACTCTGCACATGTGGACGCAGATCGTCGGCAAAGTGAAGCTCGCCCTGTGCCCGAACGAAAACCATTGGTGGAACGTCACGCTACACGTGAACAGCCGGGGCCTAACGACACTGCCGATTCCTTGCGGCGACCGTGTCTTCGAAATGCAATTCGACTTTCTGAAGCACGTCCTTGAAATACAGTGCTGCGATGGACAGCAGCGTGAAATCGTGCTGGCCCCGCGCTCGGTGGCCGATTTTTACCGGGAATTTTCAGACGCGCTGGCGTCTCTAGGCATTCAGGTGAAAATTTGGCCCATGCCGGTGGAGATCCCCAATCCAATTCGATTCAACGAAGACCGTGTACACGCCTCGTACGACCCTCAACACGCCGAGCGATTTTGGAGAGTCCTGCTTTCGGCGGAATCCGTGCTAGAGGAATTCCGTGCGCGATTCTTGGGCAAATCGAGTCCTGTGCATTTTTTCTGGGGCAGCTTCGATCTCGCCGCAACGCGGTTTTCCGGCCGCCGCGCGCCGGAGCGTCCGGGAGCCGACCGAATCACGCGCGAAGCCTACTCCCACGAAGTAATTAGTGTCGGATTCTGGCCAGGAACCGAAGGCGCAAGCGATGCCGCATTTTACGCATATGCCGCGCCTGAGCCTCAGGGATTCGCGCAGACCACTGTACGTCCAGCGGCGGCATTCTACGAAAAGGCCCTCGGAGAATTCTTGCTGCGCTACGAAGACGTGCGCCGCAGCGATTCGCCTGCGCAAGCCCTGATGGATTTCGCGCAGAGTACATACGAAGCCGGCGCGACGCTCGGGAATTGGGATCGCGCGACGCTGGAGCGTGCAGGCAACGAAGGCGGCAGCAAAGAAGCGAGCGCATGAACGACAGAATCACAGACGTTTTGGTGATGGGCGGAGGCGCAACGGGTCAGCTCGCCGCGGCCTACCTACGGATGCGCTTTCCGCAACTGAAAATTACAGTTGTCGAAGGCCCTCACAAGAATCGGCCTATCGTTGGCGAATCCTTTGTCGAAATTACGATTGATTTTTTGCTGGAACTCGGTCTCGGCTCATATTTGATCGAGCATCATTTTCCAAAATACGGTCTCACTTACTATTTCAAGACGGAAATCGACCGTCCCGAAGATCGCACCTACGTGGTCGACGAAACGCCCACCGTCCCGCCGCTGCTTTCGTTCCAAATCAACCGTTTCACTTTTGACCACGAAGT
>JASHYE010000114.1 GCA_030043155.1 Candidatus Acidiferrales bacterium
ACGCGCAAGCGAGCGTGGACGCGATGGACATTACAATGAGAGACCGCAGGTGCACGCGGCGAGTCGCGGCCACGTAGATGCGACGGTTGCGTCGCGCAACTTTCGCATCTCTTTCAAAAGAAGTTCGGAAGTAACCGCTCCTCAAGGTCCCCGGAAGCTCCACATTCACTCTGCGAAGCATCACGTGTGACAAGAAGCCTGCGAGGGCTATGCACGAAACGGCGAAGGCGAAAAAAATCAGCGTGGCGATAAGGCTCGCGTCGCTCATTCGATTGGGAGCGACTGTAGCACGGGAACTTTGATTCGTTACAGCAGCAAAAGTATCGATGTTACGTATCATGTATACTGCGAGATTCAATTTCGATGATGCCGTTTATACATATCGGGCCGGTGACGCTCGCGAGCTTCGGATTATGCGTGGGCATCGCGATGTTCGTGGCGTATTTTGTGCTGGCGCGCGACGTGCAGCGGCGCGGAATTCAAGCGCCAGCGGATTTGCTGATCGCCGTTCCCTGCATCGCGGGGCTGATCGGCGCGAAGCTGTATCACGTGTTCGAAGATCCGCGGCTGCTGATGGCGAATCCGCGCGAACTCATCAGCCAGTACGGATTCGCGTGGTTCGGCGGATTCATCGGCGGCGTGGCGGCGTTTGTGTGGATGGCGCGGCGGTATCGCGTGCCGCTGCTGGAAATGTTTGATGCGGCGTCGCCCGCGGCAGCGCTTGGATACGGAATCGGGCGCATCGGATGCCTGATCTCCGGCGATGGAGATTACGGCAAGCCGACTTCCCTGCCCTGGGGTATGAGCTTCCCGGACGGGCTGGTGCCAACGACGCAGAGAGTGCACCCCACGCCGATTTATGAATTGATTGTGGCGATTTTCATTTTTTGGTGGCTGTGGCACGTAGGCGGCGCGCAAGTGGCGCTGAGAGTCCACAAGCCAGGCACGCGGAAAAATAAGAAGAATGATGGCTCGAATGCAGAGAAACGCGAATTGCAAAAGATGGGGCAGCCGCAACAAAAAATCCTATCGTCGCCCGAGGAAAACCGCATGCGCGGATTGCAGCGAAAAGAGGACGACGGATCGAACCTCGAAGACCCACTCATGCACCGCTCGTTGTGGGCATCAGAGGGAAACGTCCTGCCTCGCTTCGTGAGAGGAGTTCTCGTGCCCGTCGAGGGCGACGCGCTAATTCCGCGAGGGATGGTCTTCGCGCAGTATTTGATTTTGACGGGCATCGCAAGGTTCCTGGTGGAATTTATCCGCATCAATCCGCGGTCATTTTTTGGGATGACCAATGCGCAGACAGCGGCACTGGGATCGATTATTCTGGGCGCGATTTTGATTTGGTACTTGCGGCGCGCGAACAAAGGCACGCCGAGCCGACAGCAGAATCAGTCTCTACAAAAGAGCGGCAAGTAGGAGGGCGATGGAAATCAAAGATCACATATTCATTGTGACCGGCGCTTCGTCGGGGATAGGGCTCGCGACGGCGACTGCTTTGTCGAATCGCAGCGCGAAGGTCGCGCTTCTTGCTCGCAGCACTGACGTGCTGCAAAACCTGGCGCAGCAGCTTCCCGGCAGCCTGGCCGTCACTGCGGATATGACCCAGTTTGCGCGCGTGCGGGAAGCCATAGCCCGCGTGCATGAGCATTACGGCCGTATCGACGGGCTGGTCAATAATGCAGGACGCGGTTATGCGGCCTCCATAGAAGAGATCGAACCCGCGCTCTTCGATGAGATATTCCACCTCAACGTGCTGGGACCGATCGTCGCAATGCAGGCGGTGATTCCATTCATGCGAGCGCAAGGCGGGGGGAGTATTGTGAACATCAATTCCGGGACTGCGTTCATGACTCTTCCTCAGTACAGCGTTTATACGTGTTCGAAGCGCGCGCTTCTTGGTTTCAGTCTCACGGCGCGCGCTGAGATGGAAAAAGACCGGATTGTCGTCAGTGAAGTCTATCCGTACATCACGGCGACGAATTTCGGCAAGAACAGAATGGGCAAACCTGCCGGCGGCGGACCTCCAGCTCATTACGCCGATGGCGACACGCCCGAATTCGTTGCGAGTCTCGTTCTGAAGGCCATCGAAGAAGGGCAAGCCCAGTATTTCGCGAATGAGCGTCTGCGCAAAATGGCTGGGGCGTAGGAAACGCTTGCCTTTCGAATCCGGAAAAACCTCTTGGCGGGAGACGCGGCGGCGCAGCTTGCGCTACTATAGTGCGACCGTGCGGAAGTGGCGGAACTGGCAGACGCGCAGGACTTAGGATCCTGTGGCCGCGAGGCCGTGGGGGTTCAACTCCCTCCTTCCGCACCAGCGGCGCTTGACGAAACCCCCAGAACAGCATACAAATATCAGCCTCACCAGGTATTCAGACGGGGGATCCCTTTGGAACGCGAGTACGAGCTATTTGAACAGCTTGCTGACGGCGCTCCCATCTGGCGCGGCCACGCGTTGGGTCTTCATAACGTCCGAGCGAAGCTCGAAGAAATGGCGCGAAACACGCCGAATGAATGTTTCGCGATTTACTTGCCGACGAAGGAAGTGGTTGCGCGGCTGAATGTGAAAGCGCGCGGCGCGGGCGGAAAGAAGGTTGTTTTTCAGATTGCTTATGACGAAAAGCAGGCGAGCGAGCGAAGCGAGATTCTGAGGCTCTGCGGATACGAAGTGGTTTCGGTGATTGGAAACGAAGCCGCGAAAGTAATCCTCGGGATGGCGCAGCACTGCGATCTTTTCATGATTGGGAACACCGGTAGCGAAGAAGGCAGAAAAGATTTCGTCAAATGGTTGCGCGCGAAGTACCCGGGCGTTCCGATTTTGGCGCTGAATTCGCCGGGGATTCGAGAGTTGGCCGGCGCTGATTATAATGCGGAGGCCAACGGCCCTCGGGCGTGGCTGCGGTTAGTTACGGGCGCGCTGGGAGTAACGTAGCGCAGCCTGAAGTACCTGCCTCAGGCGATCGTTTTTCTCTCTACGTCACTACATCGTGAAGGGCTGACTCGGCGGCAGGCCTCGCGAAAATCGCCGTGAGCAAACGATGGCGTGGCGGCGCTCGAAATGCTTTTGCGCGCGGCGTCCCCATCCTCGGACAAAATAGTAGTTCAGCGCGCCTCCCGCGCCGGCGCTCAAGAGTGGCACGAGGCGCGCAGTCCATTTCTCGGCAATATCTTCGCCCACGCGAGCCGCGACGCGTTCCATCAGGAATGGAACAATGCGCGCGATGCCCTGCTTTTCCAGAATGTCGCGCCCAAGGTCGAGTCCAGCGGCGCTTGCGGCGGCAATCCACAGATCGACGGCCTCTTCTTCGCTCGTGTATTCGAATCCATAGAGAAGACTGAGCTTTTGCAAAAGGCGCAGAGTGATGGTGGAAAGAAATCCCAGATCAGGCACAATGGTGATCAGGCCGCCGAGACCAAGGCCCATTCCTTCGAGCGCCGCGGCTTTGGAAGAAGCGCGAATCACGCTGTCGGCGTGAGGCCTGACATTCTGCGCGCCAAGATCAAAAACATCTTCCCACTTTTCTATCGGCAGGTGCAGAGAACGCTGCGCGTGGCGAAGATACGCGCTGGGATCGATGCGGACATGACGATAAGCTTTCGTCGCGCTGGTTTGAATCGAAGAGCGAAGCGCTTCTGAGGACCAAGTCGGGAAAAATTTGCGTGGCATGCTCAATTTAGATGCCGGTAGAAATCAAAAAGACAACCGTTCGCTGATGACCGAATACGCTGCGGAAATTCATTTCGGCGGAAGCGTGGGATCGGCGCCGCTCTGAGCTTCTTCCTGCATGTGCTCGGCGAGCAAATCCCAACTCACGAAGTGTCCTGCGGCGTCCGGCGCGCCGGTTTCAGGATTGTAGTTTTCATTCATGCCGCCGGTCGCGTGCAGATCGTGCACGAGCAGTGAAACGGTTTCATTGGCAAGCTGGATG
>JASHYE010000115.1 GCA_030043155.1 Candidatus Acidiferrales bacterium
AAAACGATGGCGAGCAAGTAGAAAGCGACGGTCCAAGTGTGAAAGTGCGAAGTGCCGAGAAGCGCGGCGATGAGCAAGAGCGGTGCGGACCAAGCACCGCAGCCAAAGATTAAATCGGTCCACGGGCCGTAAATCCACGTGTTCTGCGCGTGGACGTTCTGCGTGGGCACTGCGGTTTCCGCACGCGCGCTCATGAGCGCAGCACCGTCATTGCGAGCGAAATTCTCATCGCTGCCAAAAACTGTGACTCCTGTTTGGATTGGCTCCAGTGTAGCCGAGGGAATATGGACGCGGATTTCCCCGTGGAGCGTGTTTGCAGTATGCGTAACCCCAGGGGCCGAACAGGTTTGCTACAGCGTCTTCAGAAAATTAACCAGATCAGCGTGCTGCTGCGGCGTCAGATTCATCTGAAAGCGCACATTGTAGAAATCGACCACTTGATCGAGCGTCGCTGCTGCTCCATTGTGGAAATAAGGAGCGCGCGCGGCCAGACCGCGCAAAATCAGGCCTTTGCCTCGCCCGACATCAGCGCAGTTTCCTGTGAGCAGCGCTTTTCCTGGGTCCGAGGTATAAGTCACTTCGCCGGCATCGGGGCCTTCATTGCAAGTCACTTCGTAAATCGGAAGATTCGGCATCGAGAGTTGGGCCACCGCGGCCTGAACCGTCGGATCTGTTTCGTAATTCAGCGTGCGGCTGGTTCCAATCTCCAGAGGAACGGCCAGCGAATGATCGCCGACATTCGGCGTGTCGTGGCATGTCGTGCAGGTACCGTTGATCGTGGGTTCATTGAGAGCGTCATTTAACCCACGCACGTCGGTAATCACCAGGGGTTGCGTATTGAAAAGCTGCTCGCCTCGCGCAACGGAACGCTGATACGGATCAAAGGACGTCAGCCAATTCGAGTAAATCGTGAAGACGTTGGTAGTGAATCCTGACGGTGGCCCGAGCGAATCGTTGATCCCCGGATAAAACGGAACTGTTGACAGGAACTGCGCACCTCCGTTCGCTCCGTAAAAGTTCAGAAAGCCTGCCTGAAAATCGATCGCCTGCGCCGAATTCAGCGCCAGTTCAAAGTTCACGATTTGATTTACTTGCGCCGTTGTCGGCGGGTTTGTTGCTTGCGCGTGAATCGTTGTCGCGTCCGTTGCCTGATGGGACAAATCAGTAAACAGATTGGCTGCAAATGTAGATGCACTATTCAGCGGCTCTACTGTTTCTCGCCCATCGAACATTACGGCGCTGAGGAATCCCAGATTCGTTGCCGGCAACGGGCGTCGGTAAACAGAAATCGTCTGTACACCCGTGCTGGGATCCGTCGTCAGGGCACAGCCATACGGATCTTGAACGACCGTCAGTGTGAATTGCGGATTCGTCGGCATCGTCAGCCCGTTTCGGATCAGGCCATTCTGCAGCAACAAGCTGAAGTTCAGATTGTGCCCCGGTGCGGCAGTGGGACACACGGCCCCGTCCACCGCTGAAAACAGTGGATCTTTGCCACGGCTCGCGGCGTAAACCAATTGCGCTTGCGCCGCGCTCAAGCCCATTCCGTTCGAGACTACGTGGCACGTCGCGCACGTTCGCCCGTTTGTTCCCAAGCTCTGAAAAAAAGCATTATTCTCGTTGAACGAGCTGGTCGAACTGTATGTTGAGACGAAGCCGGAAGGATCGAGGAAGGGAAACAAATTGGGGATTATCACCGCTGCTGCCACAGTCAGCGCGGTCGCGCAAAATACCATCGATACTATGACTGAGCGCATGGCTGTCTTACGCATTTTCAAGATCTTTCTCCCTTCGGGTTTGACGCCCTCGGTCTCATACCGTGCGGCGTGGTACACACCGTGTGGCGATGACCCTAGCGACTTAGGGATTTGAAGGCAATAGAAGGGAGGTGATTTGTCGCTGTAAAAATGTGATTGCCTAAGATACTGACTGCAAGTTGCTTAGGTTCCATGGCGTTGCCTTTTGAGTTTACAGAGACTACAATCGTTGCAGCGCTTTCCCTCGGTAATTCACCTATGCCTGAAGATCACCGTGAATCGGTGCTATGTTTTGGGGATTTCGCAGTTAATACACGCGCGCGGACGCTTCACAAATTCGGCCGCCGTCTCAAACTCCACCGGCAGCCTTTCGAGATCCTGCTCCTGCTGATTTCCCATCCTGGGGATGTTGTTACCCGGGAGGAATTGCAAGCCAAACTTTGGCCTAAGGATACTTTTGTCGATTTCGAAAACAGTTTGAACGCGGCGGTGAAGAAACTTCGCCAGACCATCGGAGACTCCGCAACGGAGCCCCGGTTCATCGAGACGGTCCCGCGAATCGGCTATCGATTTATGATGCCGGTCCAAGTTCGGACTCCTTCTCCGGCACCGCCTGTTCCTGAGGAAGTTTTTCCGGAAGCCACCTTGCGTCCTACGAACGTTCCACATCGTTTGGCGCGCAGGGGATTGTGGGCAAGTATTGTCGCGGTGGCCTGCGCTGCTCTGATCGCCTTCACAGCAGCTTACTTCCTGCACTTTCGCTCCCACGTCGATGCCACTCCTCCTGAAACGAGGACCATGCTGGCGGTGCTTCCGTTCGAGAATCTCACCGGCGATGCCACACAGGATTATTTGAGCGATGGGCTCACCGAAGAAATGATCGCTCAACTGGAGCAGGCTGCTCCGCAGAACTTTGGCGTCATCGCGCCCTCATCCGTCATGGAGTACAAAGGCGCACCCGGAAATTTGGATGAAATCGCCCGGCGTCT
>JASHYE010000010.1 GCA_030043155.1 Candidatus Acidiferrales bacterium
GCAACGGCGAGAAGAAATCGAACAGTCCAGGAAAGCTTCATTCAGCGCCGGTAGATGGCCTTGAATCCCTCGCGCTCGAGCAATTGCTTGGCTTTGTCGCCGGTGGCCTGGGTGCGAAAAGGGCCGACCTGCACGCGGTAGAACGCATCGGAAGAGGGCGTGACGACGAACGCGGGGAAGCCTTTTTGTTGGAGAACGTCGGCGAGCGCGAGCGCGTCGCTGGCATGACGCAGCGCGGCGACTTGAAGCACGATGGCGTTGCGCGACATTCGCGGAGCGCGGAACCGCGCGGGCGGAGGCGCATAGGATGCGCGGGAAGGCGCGGGCACGGAGCTTTCATGCGGCGCGGCGGGCTGAGGACTCGATGCGGGTAGATTTGACGAAGATGCGGATTCGGCATTAGCGGATGAAGCTGCTGACACATTGGGATGCGATGGCTTCAGCGGAACATCGGTGGTCTTTTTCTCGGTATAGAAATCCCATTCGGGAGAGGCAGGCGGCTGCGCAGAGGGCTTCGCTGCGCTCGCAGACAACGGCTTTGGCGAATTTTCGAGCGAGGCAGCCTGCACGGGCGAGTTGACGTACTGCGTTTTGCCCATCACGTAGCCGAGGGTGAAGAAAACGCAGCACAGCAGCACAACGCCGAGAAAGAGCGCGATCAAGTGCCGGCTCTCCAGAACACGCTCGCCTCGTTTTGACATCGGGCTAAGAAGCTCCTTGAAACTTCACTTTGTGAAGCCTTTAATCCAGCCGCTGACCAGGTCAATGGGCACGGGAAAAATCACCGTGGTATTTTTCTCGGTGCCAATTTCCTGCAGCGTCTGCAAATAGCGAAGCTGCACGGAAACGGGCTGCCGTTCCAACGTTTCAGCGGCTTCTGCCAATTTGGCGGAAGCTTGCAATTCGCCGTCCGCATTGATGATTTTCGCGCGGCGCTCGCGTTCGGCTTCCGCCTGACGCGCAATAGCTCGCTGCATGCTGTCCGGAATATCGACCTGTTTCACCTCAACCTTCGTTACCTTAATACCCCAAGGCTCGGTATCCTGGTCAAGGATTGTTTGCAACTTCTCGTTTACCTTTTCGCGCTCTGACAAAACGTCGTCCAATTCGAACTGGCCAACCACGCTGCGGAGATTGGTCTGGGCAAGCTGTGAGGTGGCGTAGAGATAATTCTGCACCTGGGAAATGGCGAGATTCGCATCGAGGACGCGGAAATAGCAGACCGCGTTCACTTTTGCAGAGACGTTATCTTTGGTGATGACGTCCTGAGGCGGAACGTCGAGAGTTTCGACGCGCAGCGAGACGCGAATCATTTTGTCGATGGGCCAGAAAACAAGGCGGAGGCCAGCGGGCTTCGGAGTCGGCAGCATCCGGCCCAGGCGCAGAACAACTCCGCGCTCCCATTCCTTGATCACAAATACGGAATTGAAGAACCAGATCAGAAAGACGAAGATGATTATGGCAATGGCAATTAGTGAGCCGTCCATGAATACCTCCAGGCGCTTTGCGGTGCGCGCGTCAAGTCGGTGAAACAACTCCGGGAAACGAGAGACTGTAACACAGTTAGCGCGCCATCGCGCTGGGTACGGCGGTGTTGGTGTGCAGAGGTTCGACAGTGAGAGTGAGGCCATCGACGCGGCGGATGCGGACGCGAGCGCCCTTGGCGATGGATTCGCCGGCGGAGGCGCGCCAGAGCTCGCCGTGAACGAGCACCATTCCCTTCCCGCCTGCCGATTCCACTGGTTCTACGAGCTGGCCTTCGGAGCCGACGAGCTGCTCCGCGCCGGTGGATTGCTTCCAGTGGAATGAGCGCAGAACGAGGCGCATCAGGAAAATCACAATCAGCGCGACGGGAATCGTTACGGCAAGCGCAGTGCTCAAATGAACGCCTCCGGGAGTGATGGGCGAGCGAATCAGCATCAGCGCGCCAATGAGCATGGAAATGGCTCCGCCGACGCCGAGGACTCCATGAGTGGGAAACTTGGCCTCGAGCACAAATAAGATCAACGCGATAATGATGAGCAGAAGGCCCGCGAAATTCACCGGCAGCATGTGCATGGCGAAAAGAGCGAGGACGATGGCGATGCCGCCGATCACCCCGGGCGCGAACATGCCGGGATGGGTGAACTCGACGTAAAGTCCGAGGACACCGATCAGGAGCAAAATGAAAAACGCGTCAGGTTGAACGATGCGGTCGAGGAACTTTTCGCGCGAACTCATCAGGTGCAATGTGACGACTGGATCGGGCAGGCTGAGCGTTTGCTGGGAGCCGTCGAGGCGAGTGATGGTGCGACCATTCAATTCCGCCAGGAGCGCTTGCGTATTGGGCGCGATCAGATCGACCAGACGCCCGTCCAGCGCTTCTTTTTCGCTGAACGCTTTTGCGTCGGTGACAGCGGTGACGGCCAGCGGGACATTGCGCCCGCGACGCGTAGCGTAGCTACGCAGATAGGCGGTCGCTTCGTTGAGCACTTTGCGGGCGAGAGTGTCATCGACTTTCACCGGATTGCCGGCCACTTCCAAGAGCGGCGATGCGGCGCCGGTGTCCGTGCCGGGAGACATTGCGGCAATATCGGCGGAAAGCAAAATGAAAAATCCGGCGGAGGCGGCGCGCGAGCCGGAGGGCGTGACGTAGTTCACCACGGGAACGCGCGAATGAAGAATGGCGGCGATGATGTCGCGCATGGAGGAGTCGAGGCCGCCGGGCGTGTCGATGGTGATGAGAATCAGGCTGGCGTGGTCGCGATTCGCGGCGTCAATTCCGCCGACAATGTATTCGGCGAGGACTGGTTCGATTTCGCCGTTGATTTGCAATTCGTAGACCGAGGAAGACGCTGGCGGGGGCGCGGCGGCGACAGAAGTTGGGCGCGCAAAAATCGCAATCGATGCCAGAGCGAAAAGCAGGCAGGAAAAAAGCGCGCCGTCTTTCACAAGCACAAATCGAGAAGCGCGGTGGTGTGCGAAATTGGCCACGGATGGAGACATTATAGCAGGGCAGAAGGTCCCGAGCGAAAACCGCGCAAGGGCAAGAGGTGTCTCAGACGTGTACGAGGCCTTCGCCGGTCGCGTCTAGTGCGGCTTCGAGTTTGCGAGTTCGGGCACGGGAACAAAGACGGCCCGGACTTGCGGATCAGAAATTACCTTGCTGAAGGTCGGGTCCGTTTTGGCGGAAACGAACTTTTCATAGCCTTCATCGCGAGCCATTTTCAGATAATGAGCACAGCGCTCGGCGTTGCCCATTTGCGCGTAAGCGCGCGCGACAAAAAAGTAGAAGAGTCCCGGGTCGGTGGTTCCGCGCTGCTGAATGATCGAACCGTTGTCACCATGCTCGGACATAATGCGCGGATCGAGCTGAATGGCATGCTGGAAAGCGCTCATCGCTTCCGGATATTTTTTCTCACTGAAATACGCATAGCCCAGATTGCAATAGACTGTTGCCATGCCGGGACTCACCGTCAAGGTTTTTTCGTACCAGGCGATTGCGTGGCTGTAGCGATGGCGCGAATACTCCACCGTGCCGACGTTGTTATAGGCGCTGGCGTAGGTCTTGTCCGATTTAATCGCCTGCTTGTAAACACGCTCTGCGCGAGTGTCGTTTCCATAGACTTCATAGGCAACACCAAGCTTGTTGAGCAGCACAGCGTCCTTGGGATCCGTCTTCACGAGATGCTCGTAGGATTTGATCGCCTCGGGGTACAGTTTGCGGGCCATTAAAATGTCGGCGCGCAGTTCCTCGATCTGAAACGGCGTCATTTCTGAATGCGCAGCAGGCGCGACCGCAGAAACCTGGCGAAATACGGGCGAGCCGATGCGCTGCGCGTGCGCGGGAATGGCGAAAATCAGGGACAAACAGGCGACGGGCAGAATTGCGTACTTCATACGTCACCTCCTCCAACCGGCCGTCTAGGATTGCGGCTTAGGGTTGTCTGGTGGCTTCTTGCTGCCTCCAAAGATACCACCAAAAATCCGGCTGAGAAGCCCTTTTTTCTTTTCGGGCTGGGCTGTGGAAGCCGGAGGCGGAGTCTGCTTTGCTTCGGCGGTTTTCCCTGGCGGCGTGCCGGCTGGACGGCTCGGCAGACCTTTTTCGCGGGCGATAGCGGCTGCAGTAGACGAGGGAGGAGGAGGAGCGGCCGGCTTGCC
>JASHYE010000116.1 GCA_030043155.1 Candidatus Acidiferrales bacterium
CACGGTCGAGAGGCGATGGGCGATCACGAAGACAGTGCGATTCTCCATCAAATTATTCAGCGCGCGCTGGACAAGCATCTCCGACTCGGAATCGAGTTCCGAAGTCGCTTCGTCCAAGATCAAAATGGGCGCATCCTTGAGCAAAGCGCGCGCAATCGCAATGCGCTGCCGCTGCCCTCCGGAGAGGCGCTGACCCCGGTCGCCGATGCGCGTTTGATAGCCCTGCGGCAACTGCGTGATGAAATCATGCGCAAGCGCGGCTTTGGCCGCGGCCACAACGCGCGCCTCGGGTAAATCCGGACGGCCGTAGCACAAATTATTCCAGACGGTATCGTTGAAAAGGATGGTCTCCTGCGTGACGATGGCCATTTGTTCGCGCAATGAGCGCAAATTCACTTCGCATATATTCTGCCCATCGATGCGCAACACGCCCATTGTCGGACTGTGGAAGCGAGGCAGTAAATTCACCAGAGTCGTTTTTCCTGCTCCGCTCGAACCAACGATCGCCAAAACGCTGCCCCCCGGAACACGCAAATTGACGTTGCGCAAGATCATCGGCCCGCTTTCATACGCGAAACCCACGTTTTCAAACACCACTTCGCGCGAAAATCTGGGCAAAATCGCGGCTCCTGGCTTCTCAGCGACTTCTTCTTGCAGTGCCAAAAATCCCAACACTTGCGTCGACGCGCCCGCGGCCAACTGGAACTGGTGATACAAGCTGCCCACACGCTTGATGGGTGTGTAAGCGCTAAAAAGAGCGTAAATGAAGCTCACAACCATTCCGCCCGTCATTACATTCCGGCGAATTTCCTCGCGCGCGTAGAGCAGGAGGACCACAAACACTATGGCGCCGAGGAAGTCCATCATCGGCGACGTCACTACATAAGCTTTTACCCAGCGCATGTTTTCACGCAGCAGCCGCCGGGCGGTCTCGCGGAATTTGTGAATCTCGAAGTCCTCCATCCCAAAAGCTTTCACCACGCGGTTTCCGCTCACGGTCTCCTGCAGGATCTGGCTCAAGTCCGCTACACGCGTGCGGGTGTTTTGCACGGATTTGCGAATTTTCTTGCCGAGCTTGCCCACGGGATACACGACGAGGGGAATCACAATCGCGGAGCCAATCGCCAGCCGCCAGTTCAGCCACAGCAGCACGCAAACAAAAGCAGACAGCGCAAATATCTGCTGAAAGAAATCCGACAGATTTTCGGATAAAGCGCTCCGAACCTGATCCACATCGCTGATGGCCGCGGACATAACGCGGCCCGTGGGATTGTGCTGGAAAAAACCGATCGGCTGGCGGACCAATTTCTCATACACGCGATTTCGCAAATCGGTGACTCCGGCATGGCCCGCGTATTGAATCATCACGCTGCCGAAAAACTCAGCAATCGCTTTGGCGACGAAAATCACGACGAGGCAAATGGCAAAAATCGTCCAAACGTAATGAATGTTTGAAGGCAGAAACGAATTGAGATAAATAACGTGGTTACTGTGCGGCAGCGTGATCAACTTCACTTTTGTCGCTGCACTGTGCGGATTCAATACGGTATCCCACGCAGGGATGATCATTAGCGCAATTAGCCCCTGGCAGAGTCCGAACACGCCGAGCAACACGACGCCGAAAATCAGCCGCCACCTGTACGGTCGCACAAATTGGAAAAGTCCACGAAGCTCAGCCGCAATTTTCACGTTTTCGACCGCTCCAAATCCCGGTGCTCAAGCTTAGTGGTGTAGCCACGCTTGGCGAGAGCCTTCGCGACCGCCTCAGCCATCATCACCGAGCGATGCCGTCCGCCAGTGCATCCAAACGCGATGGTCAGGTAGCTCTTGCCCTCGCTGATGTAGTGCGGGATCAGGTATTCCAGTAAGCCTTCGATTCTTCGCAAGAACTCTCCCGTTTGCTTGAACGAGCGAATGTATCTCGCGACACGGGCATTCTTCCCGCTGTAAGGCCGCAATTTCGCGACAAAATGAGGGTTCGGCAAAAAGCGCACATCAAAAACCAAGTCCGCGTCCGAAGGCAGACCAAAGCGATAGCCGAAGCTCACCAGTGAAACCAGCATCGGCCGGCGTCCGGCCTTTTGAAAACGATCAATGATGAACCGCCGCAATTCATGGACCGTGAATTTTGTCGTGTCAACCACCACGTCGGACAGCTCGCGGATCGGCGCCATTTGAGCTCGCTCGAGCCGGATTCCCTCCAGTATTGGAATCTCCGGACCCATCGGATGCGGCCGGCGCGTTTCGCTGAAGCGACGGGCCAACGCCTCATCGCTCGCCTCTACGAAAACCAGTGTCGCGGGATACTCACGCCGCAACTTGCGGTAAACTTCCGGCAATCTTTTGAGTTGTTCGCCTTCGCGCGCATCAACCAGCAATGCGGCCTTCTCGAACTCGCCCGCTCCGTCCATGGATTGCTCGGCGAAAGAAGGGATAAAAGAAACGGGAAGATTGTCGACACAATAGAAGCCCAAGTCCTCGAAGGTGCGTAGCACCGAGCCCTTCCCCGAGCCGGAGAGGCCGGTGAGAATCACCAACTGGCGATTCGGCTGAGTATGACTCGTCGCCACGGTGAAGCTACTCGTCAGTCCTTCTGCCTACGTTGATGCGTACTGGGAATTCGCAAGTCTTCGCGGTACTTAGCCACGGTGCGGCGCGTGACGTGGATGCCCTCTTCGTCCAATCGTTTGGCGATCTGCTCGTCGGTTAACGGGTGCGTCGCATCCTCTTCTTCGATCATTTTCTTTACCCGCCGCTTCAGTGAAAGCAGGGACATTTCCCCGCCCTGCGGCCCATTCACGGATTCCGAAAAGAAATATCGCAGCTCGAAAACCCCCTGCGGGGTATGCGCGTATTTGTTGGCAACGGCGCGGCTTACGGTCGAAGGATGCACGCCCACTTCTTCGGCCACTTCCTTGATCATCATGGGGCGCAAATGGTCCACGCCATATTCCAAGAAATCCCTCTGGCGGCGCAACACAGACTGGCATACGCGCACAATGGTGTGTTTGCGCTGCTCGATGTTCTTGATTAACTGCACGGCGGCGGTGAAGCGCTCCTTCACGTAATTGCGAACGTCGCGGTCAGCAGCATCGCGCTGCAATAATCTGCGGTAAACAGGGCTCAGACGCAATTGCGGCAAATCGTCATCGTTCAAAAACGCCTGCCATTCGCCATCGACTTTGCGAAATTGGATATCGGGCTCAACGAGGCGCGGCTCCGTTTTGTTGTAGCGTAAGCCTGGCTTGGGATCGAGACGTTTCACCACATCGACGGCGCGCTTTACAGCTTCGATGGGGCGGTTCAGCGCGCGGGCAATTTCCTTGAGCTGATTGTTCTGCAGCATTTTCAGATGATCCGAAACGACTTGCTGCGCGAGCGTATTCTGCGGATCCACAACCTTTAATTGCAACAACAGGCACTCCTTCAAATCCCGCGCCGCCACGCCCGGCGGATCGAATTCTTGCACCACCGCCAGCGCTTCTTCGACGTCTTCCATCGAGTACTCGTTGGCTTGAGAGATTTCGTCGAGCGTGGTCATCAAATATCCGTTTTCGTCCAGATTGCCGATGATCAGTTCCGACGCCTTGCGAACCTGTTCGCTGCAAATGCTCACGCTCAATTGCCACATCAGGTGGTCCGCCAGGCTCTGTGGCGATGACAGGAACTTCTCGAATCCCGGTCTTTCGATTTCCTCGTGTTCGCTGCTTATGCCGCCCGCCGCTGGAGTATCGAGGTATTTCGTGAAGAACGAGCTGACGTCGAATTCATCGAAAGGATTTGCGCCTTCTGCCTCGGGAACTTTCTCCGTTTCTTCCTTGACGAAAGCTTCGTCGGTGTAATCTTCGCTGACCACGCCGTCGTCGCCCAAAACCTCCAGCATCGGATTTTCTGTAATCTCCTGATTGATCATCTCGCGCAGCTCGAGACGGTTGAGCGCCAGAACGCTCACCATTTGCACGAGCCCCGGCGTCAAAATCTGCTTTTGCGCCAAGCGGAGATTCAGTTTTGGTTGCAGCCAGTTCATTGCGTCATCCAGGAATCAGTTCAACCGAAAATTCTCGCCAAGATACAGTCTTCGCACTTCCGCATCGCCGCTCAACTCCTCTGGCGTCCCAGCGCACAGGATCCTTCCACCATGTATGATGTACGCGCGGTCAGTTACGGCCAATGTTTCACGAACATTGTGATCCGTCACGAGCGCGCCAATTCCCGCCGCGCTCAGCTCGCTGATGATTTTCTGCAAATCCAGCACAGTCAATGGATCAATTCCCGAAAAAGGTTCGTCCAACAGAACGAACGACGGCTGTAGCGCCAGAGAGCGCGCGATTTCGAGCCGGCGCCGCTCTCCGCCGGAAAGAACGTACCCTTTGCTGCCGCGGATTCCTTCGAGCCCCATCTGCGCCAACAATTCTTCCACGCGATCGCGGCGCTGCTCTGCTGTAATGGGCAAAGTTTCCAACACCGCCAGCAAGTTTTCTTCGACCGTCAGCTTGCGAAATACGGAGGGTTCCTGCGGAAGATAGCTGATCCCGCTGCGCGCACGAAGATAAACCGGGAGATCGCTGATGTCTTCGTCATCCAGAAGCACACGCCCGAAATCCGGACGCGCCAAACCCACGAGAATGTAAAAGGTGGTGGTCTTTCCCGCGCCGTTCGGGCCCAGCAGGCCTACTACTTCTCCTTGTTGAATCTCCAAGCTGACGTTATCGACGACCGTGCGGCCTCGATAGGCTTTCCTTAATTCCGCGGCTTGGAGTTTCGACATGCCCGTTCATTTCTCGGCTCGGTGCTTGGTGGTGGTTCCTTCGTTCTGCGAGTCAATCAGAATCGTATCATTCGCTAAAAAGAAGGTCAATTCACGGCCCGTTGCAGTGTTTCCAGAACCGTCGGCCAGCGTCGGCTGACCTCCCGAAAGAATGAATTTCCCTTCTCGCGCAACGTATTCGCCGCGATCAGCCATTCCTGTGCGGCCATTTTGTTCAATGTGCACGCCGCCCGTGGCGATCGCCCGCTCGAGTACTTGCGACTCATTCTCACGCGTGAAGAACATTTCCATGTTTCGACTGTGAATGTTTGCTTCCGAGGAGCGCGCGTCGACGCCGCCGGTCCATTCCATTTTTCCGGCATCGCCCCAATAGTCAACCTGCGGCGCGCGCACTTGCCACAGAACCGGTGACAGTTTCTTTCCGGCTCGATTGCCAGTTGTAAAGCCGACCGACGGCCCGTCGTGCGCCACTTCGACAAATCCGCCCATCACGTCTCCGCGTGCTTCGGCGTGTTGCTCACTCTGCCAGAATTCAATCGACTTCGCCTGCAGCACATCGGAACCTTGCCACATTCGCGCGTGGCCGGAGAAAATCGCGTGGCCGATGCCTGATGATGCCCCGCTCACAGGCTTTTCAGACGACGTTCCGCTCATTTCATCGGCAGAAACGTCCATAGCCCCAGCTGGGCGATTCGCTGGCACTCTACTGAAAGCCGCCGCAACATTTCCATGCGCGCGCATCTCATCGGTTCGTTGATTGATGTGAATCTCGTCTGCTTGCAGATGCGAAGTAGAATCATCTACCGATGCAGCTCCATTAAGCGTAATCTCGTCGGCGGCTCGGACCATCGAGGCTGAGTTTGCAGCTCCGCGCTTCGTACCTTGCTGCAACGTAACATTGCCCTTTTCGTCGATGGTCCGCCAGTTCCCATCCGGCTGAAATGTCGCCAAGAGATTTTTCGCTGTGCTCGTTTCCGGCGGCATGGACGCGAGCGTTCGATTTACACGCACGCCCGAAGCTCCGCGCAGATCGGTGATTTCGTCGTTTGCACCGAACGTTGCGCTCAAATTCCCGCCATCGATTTCATCGGTTTCCGCAGCCTTGCTCATGGTCAGTTTTGCGGGCGCCAGCGTTTCGGCACTCGCAATTCTCTCGCCGTGACCATTCTCATCGGGCGACAATTCCACGCGGAGATTTTCAGTCGTGAGATTTCCTCGCGATTCAGCACGATTCATCGCCAGTTTTACGCCGCCCTGCGCAAGAATCTCGCGTGCATCAGTCTGCCCTTTGTCGGAATTCATCAGCACCTGCATGTGTTGCGCGGATAGATGATCTTCTCCGCCATTACGAGCGGAGACATCCGTACGGACGTCCTGGTTGGCAGAGATTTCCTCGATCACGCCGCTAGAAGTAAAATCCGCGGTCAACTGGTCGGCCGCGAGCGACATACTTCTGCGCGCACTCTTCACGTCTGCTTCAGGATTATTCGTCGCCACAGCGCGTTTGGGCTGCATCGCGGCGTCGAGCTGCAGTTCCAGCGCACCCGCGAGCAGTGTGCGGTCATCCTGCTGAACACGAACTGGACCAGTGACTCGCACGAGGTTCTGGTTGCGCCGAAATTCGAGTGCACTGCCACTGATGCGGACAGGCGTCGCATTTGACTTGGAAGGCGGTTGAATCTCGAGCTCCACATTCTTTTCAAGCGTTGCATTCTCGGTCTGCGGCTCGTAAATCAGGCCAGTGCCCGTTCCCTGCCCGCCCGGAAATTTCAGGGTCACTGGATTTTCGGTACTGACCCTCCCGCTATCGTGCTCGAATAAGATATTCGTAGTCTCCAAATGCAATTCCTTCTTTCCCGCGCCCGCTTTCTGGCCTGGATTCCGCAGGTCGATCTGCACGACTCCCTGGCAGCGAATACTGCCCGTCGTCGGCTCGTAGCTGCATTCGCCCGCGTGTACTGAATCGTCGCGGTCTCCGCGCGGGCCGTAGATCCTAATGTCTACATTTTCCAAGAGGCTGCGATTCTGATCCTTGAATTCGGTTGCCTGCGAGGCATGCACCGTGAAAATCGTTCGCGGGCCAATTGCGCGTGAGATGGTGAAACCCGCGGATTGCTGAGCGACCGCCGCAGGGACGGGATGAACATTTTTTTCACTGGTTCGGCCGCGCATTCGCCGTTGCACGTAGACGCCAATGACGGCGACGCAGATCACAACCGCAATGCCGGCGGACCACCGTGCATAGCGCGCAGCTTCGCGGTTGCGCATCCCTTTGAATTTGGAAGCGGCCATGAGCAGTTAGACGCCGAGTATAGGAAAGAAGATGGAGGGGCACAACGTTCCGACAGCCAATTTATGCTAGGACGGTCAATGCGCAGATCGCATTACAGCCCTCTGCGAAACAGAGTTCCATTTCGAAAAAGCATAGCCGAGAATCAGGGGCTGTTTGCTACACTTCCGCGCCAAGGATTGATCCGAATGCTCCCACTTTCTGCATGGGGCAAGGCCCAATGACAGCAGTATCCGCAAGTGAGACAACGATAGGAGCTGCAGCCCCACCTCCGCCCAAGCGCCATCCGCTAGCGGTGCGGCCTTTCCGCAATTGGTGGATTGGCAACACGGTTTCGCTGCTCGGAGACCAGTTCTATCTCGTGGCGCTCCCGTGGCTGGTGCTGCAACTGACCGGGTCGAGCCTTGTGCTGGGCACCGTTTTTATGATCGCCGCCATTCCGCGCGCCGCATTGATGCTTGTGGGCGGGGCAGCGACGGACCGGTTGTCCGCGCGTTATGTGCTGATCTGTACTGTGAGCGTGCGAATGTTTCTGATTGGCGTCGTGACGCTGCTTGTGTGGCTGCACGTGATTCGATTGTGGCACATTTACGTCATCACTTTTGCGTTTGGAATCGCGGACGCGTTTGCGCTGCCCGCTGGGCCGGCGCTCGTTCCGACGCTGGTTGAGCCGAGCCAATTTCAGCCGGCGAATGCGCTGCTCCAAGGATCAACGGTGATGACACAAATGGTTGGGCCGGCACCGGCGGGATTGATCATCAAATTCTGGGGAATTGCGTCGGCCCTTTTCTTCGACACGGTAAGTTTCATTGCGGCGATCGTGGCACTGATGAAAGTTCCGGAACCGCCAAAGATGTCACATCCGAGCGGAACGCGACCCAGCATGCTGCATTCGATCGCGGAAGGATTGCGGTCAGTGCGAAGCGATTCCGCGCTCCTGTTCCTGATGGTGATCTTCGCGGTGCTGAATTTCTGCGTTGCAGGACCGGTAGCAATCGGCCTTGCCGCGCTGGCGAAATTCCGGTTCGGTTCGGCCGCGGCATTCGGGACTTTCCTTTCGTGCTTCAGCGGCGGGACGCTAGCGGGGATGGCACTAGGAGGAATGGTGAAAAAGCCGCGAAGGAGAGGCTTGCAGTTCATCGGGCTGGGTGTGCTTTGCGGACTGGAGCTGGTGGGCATTGGGATGTATCAGAAGTTTGGAGTAATTGCGATTCTGCTCGCAGTGATGGGACTGGGAGTGGGACTGGTGAGCGTGCAATTCAGCACGTGGATTCAATTACGCGTAGGGCGGGAGATGCTGGGTCGCGTGATGAGCGTCCTGATGTTCGCGTCGATTGGACTCGTGCCCGTGTCGTATGCGATTTCGGGCGTGGTGGCGCAGTGGAGTCTGGCCTGGCTGTTCGCAGGCGGTGGAGCAATTCTGGTGATAACTTCTGCAGCAGCGACAGGCGCAAAGGCGGCGCGAGAGCTGGACTAAGATTCAGGCAATACGCCTGTGGAAGCCGCAGCGACACGGTCGCGGCTAGTATTTTTGACCAGATACATTGCTTCGTCGGCAAGGTGCAGCAAGCCCGCTTTGTCAGCGGAGTCTACGGGAAACGAAGCAACGCCCACGCTCGCGGTGACGTGAACGTTCAGCCCCTCGTCCTTCAGCCACACGGTATTGCGAATCAGCGCGTGAAGCCGCCGTGCCACACGGCACGCATTTTCCTTCGACGTTTGCGGCAGCAGCAGAACAAACTCGTCGCCGCCGTAGCGAAACGCAAAGTCGATCAGCCGGCAATTGGTCTTCACCGCCGAACCGATTTCGCCAAGAAGCTTTGAACCGGTCAGATGCCCGTGAGTATCATTGACTGTCTTGAAGTGATCGAGGTCGATAAAAATAATGGAGAATTCATAGCTGTAGCGGTGCGAACGGTAAATCTCGGTATCGAGCATGAAATTCAAATGCCGCGCGTTATAGAGAGTCGTGCAGTCGTCAGTGATGGTCAGTTCGTGGATGCGCTGCACGTGGCGCGCGTTTTCGATGGCGATGGCGGCGTAATCGGCAAGCGCTTCGAGCAAAGCAAGCTCCCGGGGGCTAAATCCCTCTGGCCCGACGCAATTAATCAGCTCGATTACGCCAAGGCACTGCTCGCGAAAACGAACCGGCACGGCCACAATGGACCGCGTCTGCATCTTGGTTTTGTCATCGACCTTCGAGAAAAATCGCGAGTCTGTTTGCGTGTCGGGCACGACGACCACTTCGCCAGTTTGCGCCACCCAGCCGGCAATTCCCTGCCCGAGTTTGATCCGAACGTCTTTTAGCGCTTCCGCGCCTTCTCCCGTGGCGATTTCGAAGTAGAGCTCCTGCTTTTCGGTATCCATTAACAGCAGCGACCAGGTATCCGGGTGCAGCACTTCATTGATTTTCTCCATGATGGTGCGGAGAACCTGGTCAAGCTGCAAGGAGGAGGTCAGCGCTTTGCCAAGCTCGTGGAAAACGGAAACTTCGGTGCTTTCCTGTTCGACGCGCACAGTGGCCGGATTACGGCGGCGTTCGATTCCGTGAAAAGGCTTGGCTTCAGACACTTTGGATTTAGGGGCGCCGAAGGACCCACCGGTTTCCTGCAATTTGCCCTCGGGCATCGCTGGCATTATAGGTTTTCAAGGCGGCGACTGCAACGGCTCGCACGCGGTGAAGTGCATAAAAGGGAATCTTCACTCGATGGTACGCCGCCCCTGAGCTTCGATTGACACTGGTTGAGCGCCCGCCTATATTTCGAATTGAACCATTTTTCACCGGCACCGCAATGAGTCCAACCAGTACGTTCGGCGAACACCTGAAACGTGAGCGCGAAATGCGCGGCGTGTCCCTGGAGGAAATTTCGGCCGCGACACGCATCAGTGTGCGTTTTCTCGAAGCGCTTGAAAATGAGCACTGGGCGCAGCTCCCGGGCGGCATTTTCAACCGCGGCTTCATTCGATCCGTGGCGCGTTTTCTTGGAATGGATGAAGAAGGCCTCGTTGCCGAATACGCTCTCGAAACCCGTGAGCGGCCGGAAATCGCGGTTTGGACCAAAGAGCCGGTCCGCAAGCGGCGGAATTGGTTTGCAATCATTGCGACGATTATCGTACTCGCGGCGATTATCGCTGGCGGCTGGTATGCAACTCAGCGATACGGCCCCTCGGTCACCGCCTGGCACGCTCGGCATCCAATTTTCCGTACCGTCATGGCGAAACTGCGCCACAAGAACGGCACTTCGGCATCCGATGCGCCGGCAAATGCCGCGCCACTCCCGCCGCCGGCAGCAAACCAAGTTCAGCAAGCGGCGGTCCCATTGTCGAATGGAAATGTCGCGGTCCCCTCCAAGGGATCGGCTGACAACTCAAAGCCGCAGGCTGCAGCGTCCCAAACATCCGCACCAACAAGCGCCACGCCACAAACCCTCAGTGCGGAGGCCTCAAACGGAATAGCTAAGTCGGCTGCACTTGCGGCCGGGCCAATGGAGTTAAAAGTCGAAGCGGGAGAAACTTCGACTGTCACGGTAGAAGCCGATGGGAAAAATGTTTTCTCCGGCAAACTCGACGCGCTGAAGTCGCTCACTTTTCATGCGCAGAAAAGCTTCGTTGTGTCAGCGAGCAAGTCAAACGCCGTCCTCCTTGAGCTGAATGGCCGAACTGTTCCTCCGCTTGGGCCTCCCAATCAACCCGGAAAAATCATCCTCACGCGCGATAATTTGAAATCCATCTCAGGAGACGGATATTAGCGACGCCGCGCGCAGCGCAGCTTGCGCAGAATTCTTGTTCGGGAACCCCAAGCCCGAGCGCAAGCTGGCCGTGTGCACGGGCTTGGTCGAGCTGACCGGGCCGGAGCGCGCGGAAATTCTAGCTGTGCTGGCGATGGACGATATTGAAGGGGTAG
>JASHYE010000117.1 GCA_030043155.1 Candidatus Acidiferrales bacterium
GAAAAAAAAGTGGAAGAGCTGATGGGCGTACCGCCGGAAAAAGTAGCAGACGTGATGGCGCTGATGGGCGACACGATTGATAACATTCCGGGCGCGCGCGATCCAAACGAAAAGCCTGCGCCGGGCGAGCGGCGCAAGGCGGGAATCGGCGAAGTTGGCGCGCGGATGTTGATTCAGGAATTCGGGAGCGCGGAAGAAGCGATTCGCCGCGCGAGCGAGGTAAAACGCGCGAGTTACCGCGAGGCGCTTCAGAATTGCGGCGAATTCGTTCGATTGAGCAAGCAACTGGCGCAGATTCCCACGGATGCGCCGGTGAAGCTTGACTTGGAGGCGTTTGTTTTGCAGCAGCCGGAGGTTAACACGCTGCGAGAGCTTTTTGCGGAGCTTGGATTCACGTCGCTGCTGAAGAGTTTGCCTGCGGCGACGCTCCAAGAGAAAACGGATTATGGAAAGTTTGCCTCGGCCAGTGAGCTGCGAGAATTTTTAGCGAAAGTGCCGCGAGGAAAAGAAGTTGCCGTTTGGCTGACGACGGATGCTGTGGATGAGGACGAGGAATGCTATGGGCGCAAAGTGGTGGCGATTGAGGTGTCGGATCGAGCGGGATTTGCGAGAACGCTTGCAAATAACGAGGAAAATGATGCCTTGGAGACGCTGCGTGATTGGATCGGTGATGCAGAGCGCGGGAAGATTGTCCATAACCCCAAAACTTTTGAGCTTTTCGCCAGCGGCAGTGAGGTGGGAAAGGCGCGATGCGCGGTTGAGGGCGTGCGGCACGCGACGAAGTTGTATTCCTACTTGCTGCGGCCGACGACAGCGAACCATTCATTTGCCGAGGTGGTGCTGCGACACCTGAATGTGACGCTCTCGGGCGCGGCGGGCGAGCACGCGGATTTTCTGATGCGGCTGGCGCCGCTGATGCGTGCGGAAGTGGAAAGCGGAAATCTGGCGGACGTTTACGTAAAGATTGACTTGCCGCTGGCTCCGGTACTGGCGCGAATGGAGCGCGCGGGAGTTTGCATTCATCCAAAAACGCTGAAGAAAATTTCCGCGACGCTTGAGGAAGAGATTGCAGGATTTGAGAAGCGCATTTACGATCTCGCGGGATTTGAATTCAATATCAATTCGCCGGTGCAGCTCGCGGAAGTGCTCTATGACAAATTGAATCTCACGCTGCCTCGGCGGACGCGCGGAAAATCGCGGTCCACGGCGGCGGAAATTCTGACGGAGCTGGCGACACTGCACGAGATGCCGAAACTGGTGATCGATTATCGCGAACTGGCGAAATTGAAATCAACCTACGCGGACGTGCTACACGAATTGATTTCGCCGCATACGGGACGTTTGCACACGCAAATCAATCAGACGGGAACAGCGACTGGGCGGCTGAGCTCGTCGAATCCGAATCTGCAGAATATTCCGATCCGCACAAGCCTGGGACGCGAAATCCGCGCGGCATTTGTGGCGGAGCCGGGAAACGTGTTGCTCTCGGCGGATTATTCGCAGATTGAGCTGCGCATTCTGGCACATTTTTCGGAAGATCCGGTGCTGGTGGAGGCGTTCCAGCGCGGAGAAGACATTCATTCGCGGACGGCGCAGGAAGTTTTTGGAGTAGCGCCTTTCGCGCAGACCGCCGAGCACCGGCGCGCGGCGAAAGTCATCAACTTTGGGATTATTTATGGGCTCTCTCCTTTTGGGCTGGCTCAGAATCTGCAGATCGATCAGAAGGAAGCGGCGAAATTCATTGCGGCGTACTTTGAACGCTACAGCGGAGTGAAGAAATATCTGGAGCGGCAAGTAGCGGAGACGCGCAAGACAGGAATCACGCGGACATTGTTTGGACGCGTGCGGCAAATTCCGGAGATCAATTCGCCGCAGCCGAATTTGCGAAATTTTGCGGAGCGCACGGCGATGAATACTCCTCTGCAAGGCACGGCGGCGGATTTAATCAAGCTGGCGATGATTGAGATTGACCGGCGGCTTGCGGATGAGAAGTTCAAGACGCGAATGATTTTGCAGGTGCATGATGAACTGCTTTTTGAGGGGCCTGAGGGAGAACTTGCGAAAGTCGCGCCTCTGGTGAAAAAGGCGATGGAGCAGGTTCATCCGCTGCGTGTGCCGCTGCTGGTGGACGTGAAGGCAGGGCCGAACTGGCGGGATATGAAGCCGGTTTCTGTGTCATAATTTTTCGACTGGCCCGACCGGAGGATTTATTTATGGCTCATGATCATGCAGCGGGATTTCTGAGTATTGTGAATGACGCGAAGACGCGGATCAAAGAAGCGGATTTTCGCGACATCAAAAAGCGCATGGATGCAGGGGAAAAAATGATTCTGGTGGATACGCGCGAGGACAGCGAATGGGCGCGCGGGCATATTCCGAATGCCGTTCATTTGGGCAAGGGCGTGATTGAGCGCGACGTGGAGAAAACGTTTCCGGATAAGAAGACGCCGCTGGTGCTCTATTGCGGAGGCGGCTTTCGTTCTGCGCTGGCGGCCGACAATCTGCAAAAGATGGGCTACACGAACGTGATTTCGATGGATGGCGGCTGGCGCGGATGGACCGAGGCGGGATTTCCTGTGGCAAAAGATTAAGACGCGTGGACGTTCAATTCTTCGCGGAATGGTTGAAGAGGATAAAGCAAGGCGCATCAGAACGCGCTACAACGATGTCAAGCCATCCATCACCTGTTAGATCTCCTACAGCCATTCCATAGATTGCTCCTTTGCTATCGCCGAACGGCATGCGTTGAAACTTCGTTCCATTACCATCATTGAAAAAGACCTCTCCAGGAGCATTGACGTAGCCAACCAAGATATCCGCGCGGCCACTGTTAGTGAGGTCAGCGGCAAGCATCGAATACGGCAGCGGATTCGGACCACTGAATTGAATGCCCGGCCCAAAGTGGCCTTTGCCATCATTGAGATAGACAAAACAGCCGAGCTCCTCGTGGCAGGCTGCAATGTCTGGATGCCCGTCACCATTGAAATCCGCGACAGCGAGAGCTCTCGTAGACGACTTTGGCGGACCCCAAGGCTCAACGCGCTTGAAGTTGCCATGACCGTCATTGAAATAGACAAGGCTCTGGCATGAGTCCCGGCAGGCGTAGATGACGTCATTCGCACCGTCGCCATCCATGTCGGCGATTGCCACGGTGGCGGCGCTTGGAGAGTTCGGAAGTTCGCGGCAATCAAAATGGAGCTTGCCATCGTTGAAGCAAACGTAGCTCGGCATCATGCGATTGGCGACGGCGATGTCGGGGTAGCCGTCACCGTTCAGGTCGCCAACCGCCACATTTCTAGTTGACCAGTTCGGATCGCCATATGTGCCGCCGATAGTGAACTTGCCAGTGCCGTCGTTGAGCAGCACGTACTTTGGGTCAGGCCGGTCATCGCTCAGGACGATATCCAAGTGCCCGGACTTAGTCATATCCGCTAATGGTGCGGAATAACTCCTGCGCGCCCCAGTCGGCAAGGGTGGACCTGGAGTGAAATGTCCGTTCCCGTCACCAAAAAAAACCAGGCTCGGTAGCGGCCAGTGGCGCCCTTTAACTAGAACGATGTCAAGATGCCCATCGCCATTAAGGTCGCCGATTGAAGCATTAGAAGACGTCTGAGAGGTTTTTTCCAAGAATCCTACTTGAAAGGAACGGCGATTGACATGTTCAGTGCGGCTGCGAAAATAATTGATCGGGCCTAACATCCCCGTCTTGGCACCAATCGTCAGCATAAGCATCGCCACGAAGCCGCTCAGTCCTAGCGAAACTATCGGAAGAGTTTTGTTCATGTAAGCTCGTCCTGCCTGCGGCTTCGCGCAAGTGCCGAAAGGCGAGTATGCCCTCTCAAGCTCCAGCCCTCAAATTTGGCTGGGGCGGTTGGATTCGAACCAACACCGTCTGCATTAACAGTGCAGCGTCCTACCGATTGGACCACGCCCCACGCGAGAGCAGAGTTGCGGGAGCATTGAATTTTATCGGATTGGCGGCAAATTTTGTAGGAATTGAATCGATGAGACGCAGCCGTCTTACAACATGCAGCTTGTTCCGCAAGGAAAAATGCAGATTCCTCGTCGCTTAGCTCCTCGGAATGACAATCAAGAGGTGTCGTGCAGCGTACAAACACACCCCCGCCGCTTAGAGGGTAGGTATCGTGGAGGTTCCGGCGGGAATGAGTGGGGGAAGGAAGCCGGCCCAGCCCTCAATCCCCTTAAAGGGATTCTCGGCTTGTCTTCCCCCTACGCACAAATGCTACGCACGATAAGAGCCACGAGCTAAATCATGCGATTTCAGTGTGCCGAGGGAGGCACGCGGAGTAAAAAGGACATGGGGTCTGTAAAATCCGCTCGCTCGTGGGGCCCTGGCTACCACATATGTCATAGATACAACAGGCCTTCGGTTCATGGGTTGGACATGCGTATGCGGGTTCGCCCTGGAAGTTTCCGCTATTTCCACTGAGCAAATTCGCCTAGAATCGCGCGCTGACGGTTCTGCCGGAAGCCGCCTGCGCAGGAATTTGAGGAACGAGAAACGAGTGCTTATTCGAACGCGGGAAATTGGCGAAACAACCATACTGGACCTCAACGGGCCGCTGATGGTGGGCGAGAGCGAGATGGAGTTTCGGCAAAAGCTGAAGGAACTGCTGGAGCGAGGTTCGCGGCGTCTGGCGATCAATCTTGCGGGCGTGCCGGAAATGGATAGCTGGGGTTTGGGCGCGCTGGTGAGGCACTGCACGCAGGTGAAAAGGGCCGGCGGCCGCTGCGTTTTCTTTGCTCCGGTGCCCCATGTGCAGCAGCTTCTGAAGACTGCGAATCTCGATTCCGTGCTGGATATTGTTGGGACGGAGGCTGAAGCGCTCTCGCGCTGACCCCGACGGCGGAACTCAGCCTTGAATGCTTCGTTTGAACCGAGTACCTTTCCCGAGAGGTTGAAGCCCGGCGTTTGTGAAGATTCTCAGCGCGGCTCAAATAGTGCCTTACGAAAGGTAGCGAGGCGGCGCCTAGCGCCCTCCTAGAATGAGATTGGAATTGAAGACGGCCACGAGTTCGGTCATTCTTTCGATCATGCTGTTCGCGACGGCGCAGCTTTCGTTCGGCAGTACTCCAAAAGCCAGAACCCATCGTCGTTGGTCAATTGACTTGACGAATTACTGGCCACTCAAAGCCCATCCAGGAGAATCCGCCCCTTATACCGATGCTTATTTGGTGGCCAACAACAGTTCTGTGGGGGTGGCACTTGAGTCAGGAGATCCGACCCATGGACCCTGGAGGTCGGCTCTACTTGTTTTTGATGCTGATACCGGCAAATTGCGTCAAGAATGTGGGCCTTGGAATGGACAGATGATCGCAGACTTCTCGGCTACTGCGAGCGGAAATTTTCTTGTGACTTGGGAGCCTTTCCCGGGCACGAGAAACGCGACAGCCAAACTCTCCTTGCTATCCCCTTCGTGCATAGAACTGCAGAATTTATCTCTTTCGGCAGCTAAAGACAGTAGGCAGAGTGGCTGGAACGTCCTACTATCTCCCAGCAGACGCACACTGCTCACGACCGATACCAAGGCCGGAACGATCACCTTCGTGGTTCGCGATGCGGATACATTCGCAGTCCATCTTGAATGGCAAGAACCCAAATCTGATGAAATGCGAGTGGTGTCTGTATCAGACGCCGGCGTATTGGCGTTGAAGGCCAAGGAGCCATCGGACTCTGGCTTCGGCCCTGCAGAAATACTTTACCGGGCTTTCGGCTCCGCCGCTTGGCACAACGTGACCGATACGCTGGCCAGTATCAACCGCGACGCATTTGTGGCCTTCCTGACAAATGACACATTCTTGGAGGCCGCCGAAATCGGCAAGCTGGAAATCTGCTACCCCACTGAAGAGAAGATCGAACTCAGGCAGGTCACGGGGCAGCTAACTTCTTCGAAGGCTCTCGCCAGGGACGCCCACGCCGTAGACTTTCCCTTAATCGGCAGTCTGGCGCTCTCGGCTGACGGGCGATTCTTTGGAAACGTCGTCCGCTTCACGAAGGTCGGATGGTTTTGGTGTAACTTCGATTTGCGCCTGGAACATCCTTACCTCTACGTATGGGCGACCTCTACCTTGAAGCCAGTTACTGTAGTTAGCTTGGGCGACCTCATCTCTCCTCAACTGCCACTGGCAGTTGCTCCAGACGGGACCTGGTTTGCCACTCAAAGGGGAACTATCCTCTCAGTTCACCCTTTGGGCACTCAATGATAAGTTGCGACATAGCTTCTAGTTGCTCGTTTCTAATGAATTTCGAAGCCGAGCAACGGCCTACTGGCTCTTAGCCGTAGTGAAGATTTTTTTCGGCAGCATCATGCTGACCACGTCATTCCCATCGACAATCTCGCTGATGTGAAGATCAGCGGCGACGCTCGCGAGCATATAGGCGTCGTCGCGAGAAAGATGCTTTTCCTGCATGAGAAAATCGATCATTTGATGAACGGCCATCTCGGTAGCTTTGGTGAGATCGGCATTGATGCCCATGGTGATGTAGCAGTCGGGAGTTTCGGCGCGCGGCCAGAGAAGGCGCATGTCCTTGCGATCGATTAATTGGAAAGTTCCGATGAGGGAGGTTTCCATCGCGGTGATGTCCACTTCTCCATCGCCCTGTCCCGCATGGCCATCGCCGGCCCAGAAGAGCGCGCCAGGCGCGTTCACGGGAATGTAAAGCGTGGTGCCCGCAACGAGCCATTTGTTATCGAGGTTCCCGGCATGCATCCAGGGAGGGCCGCTGCTGATGCGCCCCGCGGATGGCGGCGGAGCGTCGCCGATGCTGCCGAAGAAAGGATGGAGCGGAATATCAATTCCGGGAGCGAAGTGCGCGAGCATTTTCTGCGCATCGAGCGGAATGATTTTGATTTTTCCGTAGGGATAATCATCCGGAAGGAAGCCGCGACCAGGAGCAAAACCGTTGTAGGCGTAAGGAATCGCGAGTTGGATGGCCTGGATGCGGACTTCGAGAACGTCGCCGGGCTCGGCGCCTTCGACGTAAACCGGACCGGTCAATATGTGCCCGCCCGGGCCGCGGTCTTTCACCTGATCAAAAATATCGCGGAGAGATTGCTCGATTTGATCGGCGGGAACACCTGCTTCGGCGAGGCGCGTGGGACTTGAAGTAAGAAGAGTTTGGATTTGCACCGTGTCTCCGGAGTGAATTTGCAACACGGGCGCGGCGCTTGCCGAATAATAGCCCCAAGTCACGGTTTTCGGAGTGGGCTTGAGTTCGTAGGTTGCGGGCGGAGCGGAGTCTGCGCTGGATTGAGCGAGCGCAGGGCAACAGGCCACGAAGATGAGGAGAATCGCTGCAAAGGCTCTCATTGAATGCTCTCCCTGGGTGACGGAATGAGGAATCGCAAGACGATCGCCCGCGAAGTCTAGCATAACGTTCATAACGTTGCGGGCGCGACGCGGTATAAGAGGCCGTTTCGCTTCGGTACACAGACAAAGACGGGAAGTTTCTCCCAATTTGGGACGAAGTGATTCGGTCACGAGAAGATTCCTAGCTAAACAAAACTCACACCTGCATTTAGCGCACGTGAGGTCTTCTGCTTTGGCGCTAATCCTGCATTGCTCTGTGTCTATGAGGAGAGGAGGAGTCTATCTCGGGGTGCTTTTCGCGCTGATGCTGCCGATTGGGCAGCGAGCGGCATCGGCACAGAAGAGCGCCGCGGATGCTGGCGGATATGAAGCGCAGTCGCAATATCTGCGCAGCTTTGTTGAATTCGTGAATTGGCCAGCCAGTTCGCAAAGCCAGAGCGTGCGGGCCACGATGAATTTTTGTGTTCTGGGAGACGATCCGTACGGAAAGCTGCTTGACGACGCGGTTCTCGGGCACTCCTTTTGGAACCGGCGAGGGGTGATTGTGCGAGGCCGCACGATCGGGGACCTGGGCGTTT
>JASHYE010000118.1 GCA_030043155.1 Candidatus Acidiferrales bacterium
CGGGCGGTTTTGTGCTTCCCAGGGCGGTCAGTGAGGGCGTGATCTTTGCTCTTGCCGGCAAAGATGAAGAGGCACGACGCGCACTGGCACAATTCAAGGGTGAGGCCGAGTCTGGTCCGGTGGCGTTCTATCTTGCTTGCGCCTACGCTGCTCTTGACGATAAGGACGCAGCGATGCGGTGGCTCGAAGAAGCGTACAAGCAGCGCGCTTTCGTAATAGTGACGATTGGTGTTCGGGCGGAAATGGAGTCACTCCGGTCGGATCCGCGATTTCAGGATTTGCTGCGCAGAATCGGGCTCCAGCAGCGATAGGGGCGCTTAATCGCTGTTTTTGGGCTGATCTGAAATGAATCGAATTGGAACAAAACCGGGACCATATGAAGTCACGGGCGCGATTGGCACCCTTCCTGCGTCCCTCCCTTCCTCAGGGCAGGCAGGGCAAGCGGGCGGAATATATCTATGCTGAATGCGGGAAGCAAATTAGGGCCGTACGAGATTGTCGCACCCCTCGGTGCGGGCGGAATGGGCGAGGTGTATCGCGCGCGGGATACGCGACTGAATCGCGACGTTGCGCTGAAAGTTTTGCCGGAGGCTTTTGCGCGCGACGCGGAGCGCCTGCGGCGCTTTGAGCAGGAGGCAAAAGCGGCGAGTGCACTGAATCATCCCAATATTCTCGCGATTTACGATATGGGCACGCACGATGGCGCGCCGTTCATCGTCACGGAATTGCTCGAAGGCGAAACGCTGCGCGATCGGCTGCGAAGCGGGCTGTTGGCCACGCGCAAGGCGCTGGATATTGCCAGGCAAATGGCGCAGGGAGTTGCCACCGCGCACGAGAAAGGAATCATCCATCGCGACCTCAAACCGGCGAATATTTTTGTCACCAATGATGGGCGCGTGAAGATTTTGGATTTTGGTCTCGCGAAGCTTACGCAGCAAGAGAACGCTTCGAGCATCAGCGAAACGCAGTCGCCTACGCGCACCAGCGGCGGGCACGCGCCAACCGAAGCTCAGACCGAGGCCGGAGTGGTGCTGGGCACGGCAGGGTATATGTCGCCCGAACAGGTGCGCGGCAAACCCGCCGGCGTGCGCTCCGACATCTTTGCGCTCGGAACAATTTTGTATGAAATGCTATCGGGGAAGCGCGCTTTCGAAAAAGATTCTTCCGCCGATACGATGGCGGCGATTCTCAAAGACGAGCCCCCGGACCTTTCCGGCGAAGGAAAGAAAATCGCGCCAGCGGTGGACCGTGTGGTGCGGCATTGCCTGGAAAAAAATCCCGCCGAGCGATTTCAATCGGCGAGCGATCTGGCCTTCGCGCTGGACGCGATGAGCGGCACGGGAGTGTCGAGCGCGGCCATGCCTGCGGTCAAAGCATCGGGCAGAAAATGGACCTGGATCATTGCGACAGCAATAGCCGCAGCGGTGGTGGTGTTGATCGCCATCGGGGCGCTGCTGCTGCAGCATCGCGCGGTCGCTGCGCCGGAGTTCACGAAACTCACATTTCGCCCGGAATACATTCACCACGCCCGGTTCGCTCCCGACGGTCGCACCGTCGTCTATGACGCCGATGTGGACGGTAAGCCTATGGAGCTATTCTCGGCTCGCACGGATACGGCGGAGACACAGCCTCTTGGGATCAAAGCCTCGGTCCTTAGCATCTCGTCATCCGGTGAGTTAGCGGTGGCGCTGGCACCTGATTTCAAGTTGCCCAACACTCCTGTCGGCACGTTGGCGCGCGCGCCGCTTGGCGGGGGCACGACGCGCGAATTGCTGGATGACGTCACCGACGCCGAATGGAACGCCGACGGCTCGGCTTTGGCGATCAGCCACCGTGTCGGTTCTCACTATCAGCTCGAATATCCTGCTGGCACGGTCCTGTACCGGACGAACGGCTACATTGACAGCCTCCGCTTTTCGCCCGCGGGCGACAGGATCGCCTTTATCGACCACCCCATTCTCGGCGACGACCGGGGTACTGTTGATGTCATCGACCTGCATGGCAATCGCAGGGTTTTGACAACGGAATATAGCTCTGCGCAGGGACTGGAGTGGTCGCCCAAGGGCGATGAAGTCTGGTTCACTGCTGCGCTCACCAGTGAACCCCGCGAGTTGCGCGGGGTAACATTGGCGGGCAAGGAGAGAACGATTCTTGCGGCTCCGATCGTGCTCCACCTGCAAGACGTCTCCCGCGACGGCGACGTCCTTCTGAGCACCGAGGACATCCGCGACCAGCAACTGCTGGTGGATGGACCGAATGGAGCCGTGCACGATCTGAGTTCTTTCACTTATGAGATTACGGATGCCATCTCGCGGGACGGACGGCTGCTGCTGTTTAACAGCTTCGATACCGGCCCGAACTCCGACTACAACCTGTACACGCAACGCGCCGACGGCTCGGCACCGGCACTGATCGGCGTGGGCAGTGGCATCGGACTCTCGTTCGACGGAGAATGGGCCCTTGCGATCGATCCGAATCGGCGCCATGAATTGGAACTCATTCCCACCGGCGTGGGCCAAACGAGGACGCTGAACGCACCATCCGGGCTGTTATACACAAGCGCCACGTGGATGCCCGATGGGAAGCGCTTGGTGGTGTCCGCCTCTGGAGCGGGCCATGCCCCGGCCACATTTATTCAAGATGCGGCCAGCGGCGCAGCCCGCCAAATCACACCCGACGGCAGGTACCTGACGAACCTCGTCCAGTCGCCGGTCAGCGTCTCGCCCGACGGCAAGTACTGCATCACTACCGACGCCGACGGGCACTACTGGGATCAACCCACCGATGGCGGAAAGGCAACCGAACTCCAAGGACTGGACGCGAATGACGTTCCTCTCGCTTGGCATAACGATTCGCAACATCTGTTCGTACGCCGATACGGAGAAACAGGGGAAGTCGACATCTATGATTTCAACGTCTCCACGGGCACACGCAAGCTCTGGATGCATTTCTCACCATCCGACAAAACTGGAATTGAGGCCGCGCCTTATACGGTTATCACGCCAGACGGCGCGCATATCCTGTTCACGGTGAACCGTCTCTATTCGACAGTTTTTCTGGTGAAGGGATTGCGGTAATGAAACGCGGCGGACACAGTAAGTGGACTTCTCTGGCAGGCAAAACGCGATGACTCTTGGGGCGGGGACAAAGCTTGGGCCGTATGAAATTACGGGCGCAATTGGCGCGGGGGGCATGGGCGAAGTCTACCGCGCGCGGGATACGCGATTGAACCGCGATGTGGCGCTGAAAGTTTTGCCGGAGGCGTTTGCGCGGGACGCGGAACGGCTGGCGCGTTTTCGCCGCGAAGCGCAAGTGCTGGCGTCGCTCAACCATCCGAAC
>JASHYE010000011.1 GCA_030043155.1 Candidatus Acidiferrales bacterium
GTAGCGCTTCAGGCCGGTATTGTCCTGCGTCATGATTTCGAGTGTGCCATCCGGCTCCATTTCCCAAGTTCCAGGCCCCCAGCCGGGGGAGGAATGAAAGCCATCGAGTACCGGTTGCCCGTCCACAAAAAGACGGAAGCCCTGAGCATACTTATTGGCGTCGAAGAAAACATGATTCCCGTCGGGGGAGAAGGTCAGATTTTCGTAAACGGGATTGCGCCCGAAGTACGCGAACTTGCCGTCTACGCAGAGACCATATGTGTCTGGGCCAGATGGATTCGCCAAACCGCAGAAGTAAGCCATGTGGCTGCCGTTCCAGAGCTTTTGGCCCTGGTTTCCATTACCGATCCAAGTGTATGCAGTCTGCGGCACGTCATCCTCGAATGCGGTAAAACTGCTGCGCCCCTGCATCAGAAAGGCGTAATGCGCGCCGTCGGGGGAGTAGCTGAATCCCGAAGTTCGCGTCGTCGGGGGGTTACCGGCCAGATTGAGCGGCTGGCCATCGAGAGTCAGTCCGAGTCCGGCGGCCGCGACGTGATCTCCGGTGGGAGCGATCACGGGCTGCTGACCACCGTCCGGAAGTTGCGATTCCTGGTCGCCTATGACGAGATAGTTCCTGCCATTAAACCCCACGTAAACAGGCTTGGAGGAATCCGCCGTAAATCCCAGAAAGCCAATATTTCCGTAATCGAGGCCCCTCTTGCCGTCGACAAAAACGTACATCTTGCCCGTGAGACCAGCGCAGAGTGCGGCGTAGTGTTTTCCGTCTGGACTGAAGTAGATTTGCCCGATTTGACCGCCACCGCCTGTTCTTGGCCTGACGATTTCGCTGCCGGGAACCCGCTGGCCGTTTACGGCGAGGTACCAGGCTTCCTCGAGCACGCCGCCCCGGCCACCATTGGTGACGTAGGCCGCCATGACCGCCATGTTCCCAACAGGTGGGATTGCCAAGACGATTCGAGTGGCGGTCAGCAGCGGTTTGCCGTCAAGGAAGAGCGTTTGGCCCTGGCCCTGTCGGATGCCGACGGTGTAGAGATGCTTGCTGTCGGCACTCCACTGAGGAGAGCCACCGGGGAGGGGGGAAGGCCTTCCGTCTACAATCAGCTGCTGCACGCCGTTGGGTACGGGCGGGTACGAATCGACGAGCATGGCAAAATTGTCGCCGTCAGGGCTCCAGGTCATGCTCTGGGGGTTGAAATCCCCCAGACGCAGCTCGATTTTGCCATCGAACACGACTCGGATGTAGGTGTCCCCTCCATTGCCTGTAGCCGTCATGGTGTAGAAGAAATGGCGGCTATTGGGCGAGAAATAAACGTTGCACGTATAGTTCGAGTTGACTTGTGGGCCGCTGCCGACCTGCTTGCCGTCGACCATGACGCTGAATTGTTCGCTGGCAATGCCGCAATAACCGAAATGGTTGCCATCCGGACTAAATGAAACCGGCTGATACTGATTGGCGGCAAAACTGTCAAACACCGGACCCGCAACGCCGTCATAGATGATTTGTTGACGACTGCCGCTGTGCGCGAGCGTCGCCGCATGAACGCCGTGAGGACTCACTTGAAATGAATTGCCCTCTGCGTAGGGGGCGAGAAGTGTTGCCTCGACCTTGGTTCCTGCAGGCGGCGTGAAGGGACCGTTGAAGTTGACGCCGGCGCCTTGGGAACCGCCTGCGGGCTGTCCTGCGCTTTTGTTCCCGGCAGACGCGGTCGTTGTTGCGCCGGGCGCACAGGGCGCGGGATTCGCATTGGAGTTGCTTGGCTGCGACGACGGCTTCTTCTTAAAGAGCGAGCCGAGACTCTTGAGTGCCGCTGCGGGGTTGTTGGCAGATGAGTTCGACGACGGATTCGTCGTGGCTGTCGAGCAGGGTTGAGGTGCCTGCTGTGTTTGTCCCTGAGTTTGCGCATGGGCGGCGCTACCCAACACTCCCAGCGCCGCAATACTCAGTGAGAGGATTAGGCTTCGGAAGAATGCCGTGCGGTTGTTCATTTCTATCCTCCTGAACCGATTGAGAAAGCTCAAACGCGCCCTCGCCGGTTGCGGGACAATGTGACCAGTGCTAGAGTTTTGGCAGGGTTCGTTCCTTAGCAAGTCGGCAAAACTTACTTTTAACTGCTTGTCACTATGCAATGCGCAAACGGGAAGAAAAAACAGTCACACCGAACGAAAATAATTTGAGCAGACCAGCGTTCGACCTGCCTGAAGAGACGGGAAGCCCTGGAGCGCGTCGCGCGATCGACGACTTGTTTAGCGCTACCTATGAAGAATTGCGGCGCCTCGCATCGACGATCCGCCGCGGGGATCCGAGCGCAACGCTGAATCCAACGGCGCTGGTCAACGAAGCGTGGATAAAACTCGCAAAATCCTCCGAGATCGCCGTGAATTCACGCCTTCACTTCAAACGCATCGCTGCACGGGCCATGCGCCAGCTTTTGGTTGAGGCCGCCCGCCGCCGCAACGCGGAAAAGAGGAACGGCGGAGGGGAAATCACGGTCCTATTTGACGGTTCGGTTCGCGAAAAGCCCTGCTGTGCCAAGGATGTACTGGCTTTGAACAAGGCGCTCGACACTCTTGAAGAAATGAGCCCGCGCCAAGCCACGATGGTCGAGAGCCGTTTTTTTGGCGGACTCGATATTCCGGAAACGGCTGCACTTCTCCAGATTTCAGAAGCTACAGTACTTCGTGATTGGCGCGCCGCCAAAGCCTGGCTGGCCCGTGAGCTTCGCGAAGCAAGTTAACGGCCCGGGTCCTTATCCATCTCAGGGGTATGGTGCGTCGTGGATGGAGATCGCTGGGAAAAAGTTCAATCGCTTTTTCACGATACCGCAAGGCTTCCCGAATCGGAACGCCTTCCCTACCTGCGTTCCGTCTGCAACGGAGACGAAGCGCTTGTTTCAGATGTCCTTACGTTGCTCGATGAAGACGCCCACGGCGCTTCCCTTATCGATCAAGACGTTTCCGAGGTTGCGGACCAGATTTTAGGCGGTTCTCCTCCTTCTCTTCCCTTCAAGGAATTCGGTCCGTACCGCATCCAGAAAAGACTCGGCGAAGGTGGAATGGGTGTGGTGTATCTGGCCGAACGCAAGGACCTCGGAAGTCTGGTTGCGATCAAAATTCTGCGCGACGCATGGCTTTCCCCCGCACGCCGCGAGCGTTTCGCCAGCGAGCAACGCACCCTTGCACAGTTGAATCACCCTTCCATAGCTCGCCTCTACGATGCCAACACGTCTCCCGACGGCACGCCATTTTTCGTGATGGAGTACGTCGAGGGCGTTCCGCTCACCGACTATTGTCATGATCACCACTGCAGCGTGGCGGAGCGCCTGCGGTTGTTTCGTGCCGTTTGTGAAGCCGTTCTGTACGCGCATCAGCGCGGAGTGATCCACCGCGATCTGAAACCCTCCAATATTCTTGTCAGAGAGGATGGAACGGTCCGCCTGCTTGATTTCGGCATCGCCAAGCATGTTGAGAGTTTTGGCGAGTCCGTGGAGCAGACCGCTACGGGCTTGCGTTTGATGACGCCGGCTTACGCCTCGCTCGAACAGATTCGCGGAGAGCGCGTCGGAATTCCCACCGACGTGTATTCACTGGGAGTTATTTTGTATGAACTGCTTTGCGGGCGCCTTCCGTTTGATCTTTCCGGTTGCACGCCGGCCCAGGCGGAAAAAGTTCTTGCCGAAAGGGAAGCCGAGAAACCCTCGTCGAGGATGGACCGAATGTCCGCATCGAATGCGGGCCACAAAGGGTCAGTGCCGTTCCGCAAGACAGCTTCTCCCGAGCTCGACGCTCTCTGCCTTACGGCAATGTGCAAAGATCCGGCGCTCCGATACCAAACTGTCGACGCGCTGATATGTGACATCGATCGCTACCTGAAGGGCGAGCCTCTCGCAGCGCGGCCTGCAACGGTGACCTATCGCATCCGGAGGTTTTTCTCCCGCAATCAACGCTCCATCGCGTGGTCATTCATGACGTTGCTGGTCGCAGCTATGTCGGCCCTGGCGGTCATGTTTGCTGTTCGTGGCAGACTCGCTTCTCAGAATACCTTAACGAACTCCCGAATTGCGTCCATTGCCGTGCTGCCTCTTGCCAACGCGTCGGGCGACCCGGGCCAGGATTATCTCGCCGGCGGCATGACGGAAGCGCTCATCACGGACCTTTCCAAGGTCAGAGCGTTGAAGGTGGTCAGGCGCACGTCTGCGCTGAATAATCAGACAAATGCTGAGTCTCCGTCAAAAATCGGCCGGGAATTAAATGTTGCAGGCGTCGTTGAAGGTTCGGTAGCCCGCTCCGGTAACAGTGTTCACGTGAGCCTTGAGCTCATTCGCACTGCTGGCGGAACCGCTATTGGGGCAGAAACCTATGACCGCAATATGGAGGAGTTACAGAGCCTCCAGCGCGACTTGGCACGACAAATCATTCGCGAAACCCAGACAACAGTGCCGGCCTCGGAGGAGAAGGAGCTTGCCGATTCTGAAGCAGGGACTCCTGAGGCCCACGATCTCTACCTGCGCGGGCGGTATTTTTGGAATCAACGCACGCGGGAGGGCCTGCTCAAGTCCGTGGACTATTTTCACCAGGCAACCACCACGGACCCGAACTATGCCGAGGCTTACGCCGGCCTCGCGGACGCTTACGTCGAACTGGTTGCGTTCGGCAATCTTGTCCCCGCCGATGGCCTTCCCAAAGCCAAAGCGGCAGCTTCAAAGGCGATCGCATTGGACAACTCGCTCGCTGAAGCCCATGCCGCGCTGGCGTACAGCCATGCCGCAGAATGGGATTGGGCTGGGTCTGAAGAGGAGTTTAACCGCGCTCTTGAATTGAATCCCGGATATGTAACCGCACTTTATCAATACGCTTACATTCTTTCCATGATGGGCGAGCGAGAGGAATCGATTTCCCTCGCTCGGCAGGCCTTGCAACTCGACGCGCTTTCGCCGGTCGTGATGTACCGCGCAGGTCGCGTTTATTTCCACGCGCGCGATTACGCAAGAGCGGCCGCGGAGTTCCGCCGCATTTTAGAGCTCAATCCGAACGATCCGCTGGGACTCTACGGCCTCGGGCTGGTTTTCAGAGCGCAAGGCAAATTTGACGATGCCATCCGCTATCTTCAACGAGAGAGTTTCCAACAGGGCTTTGATCTTGCCGCGACCTACGCCGCGGCGGGTCAAGCGGCGGAGGCACGGCGACAACTCACGGGATGCGTGCTTCGGCTTCAGCAACAGAAACGGTATATCCGTCCCGGCTGGGTTGCCGAAGTTTACGCGAACCTGGGGGATAAGGATGAGGCCATTACCTGGCTCGAGCGGGGCTACCGTGAGCATGATGACTTTTTAGCCTTGCTGAAAGTCTGGCCTGCCTTCGATGGCTTGCGCTCCGATCCGCGCTTCCAAGCCCTCATCCGCCGCATGAATTTCCCGTCATAGTCTGCCTTACTGACTGGATTCAGCGCATCAATTCACGCAAAGGTCTCATGCCGCTTCCACGATCTGCGGCATACCTTCGCCAGCCGTCTCGCTATAAAGGGAGCCAACATTCGCGGATTGCAGGAACTTCTCGGCCACGGAAACGTTCAGATGACCATGCGGTATTCACATCTCATGCCCGGCCAAACAGCGGAAATTGTCAGTATGCTCGACGCTCACACTGCCACCAAAACTGCCACCACATCCCTGAAGCCAGAAATCACGAAAGCAAAATGCACTGCAACTGCATGATTCTTCTGTAGAAAAGTGGTGAGCCGCGCAGGACTTGAACCTGCAACCCGCTGATTAAGAGTCAGCTGCTCTACCAATTGAGCTAGCGGCCCGCAGAAACGCGCAACAGAGCGCTACGCGCTTAGATCGCAAAAAACAAATTCTATCATGGATCGCGTGTTTTCTTTGTTGAAGCTACTCTCCTACGCGCT
>JASHYE010000119.1 GCA_030043155.1 Candidatus Acidiferrales bacterium
CTGTGCCCAATAACAATAACGCGATGCGTATCGATGCCATACTTCACCGCGTTGGCCGGGTCGAGAATAAAATGCACTTGCGCATCAGAATCTTCGGCCGCATGCTCGAACGAGAAATTCCCCCTCACGCCCCATGAACCACGATAATGCATTGCCAGTACGTTCCATCCGTGCGCGCGAAGGTCCTGCGCGATGTCGAGATTCTGCTCGTATCCCGGAAAGCCGTGGAAAATGATAGCGGTCGGATGCGGCCCCTCACCCGCAGCCAAATAAAAAATGCCGTAAAGCGTGACTCCATGGCTCGGCAGCACCATTTGGGTAGTGGATGCAGGCTTTGCATGCTGCCCTTGCGCCAAAACAGGCGCAGCAAGAAAAGCAAGGAGAGCAAAAATCGATATAGGTTTCATCGACGGAGTATATATTCGCCGCGCCAAAGACTCCAGCGCGAAGCCTGCTCGCGGTATCGATTCACGCCGTCGCGGAAGCAGACCGCCGCCTCCGCACCCATATGAAGTAAACGGGAATTCCGGAAACGATCAGGAGCAAACCCGCAATCGAAGGAACAGGCCTTGTGATCAGCATGTTCACGAGAAATGCCGCGGTGAAGACGAGAAACAATATTGGCGTCACCGGATAACCCCACATGCGATAAGCGCCCGGAGCCTGCGGGTGCGTGCGACGCAGCACAATGATGCCTGCGACCATCACTCCATAAGAAAGCCATAACGCAAACATCGCGTAATCGAGGAGAGTCTCGTACGAGCCGCTCAACAAAAGAGCTGCGGCCCACACCGCTTGCGCAGCGATCGCAAAGTGAGGCGTCTTGAATCGCGGATGAATGTCCCCGAATTGCCGGAGAAACAGTCCATCACGGGCCTGCGCGAAGTAAAGCCGCGGACTCGTTAGAAAACAACCGTTGAGCGTACCAATAATGGAAACCAAAATAATCAATGCCACTGCGGCTCCGCCAATCGGGCCGAGGACGCGCTGCGCAACGCTCGCCGCCACGTGTTCGCTTGCAGCGATGTCTGAAAGTGACAGCACGCGCATGTAGGCGAGATTCGCCAAGAGATAAATGACAATGCACGCTCCTGTGCCCAGCGCAAGAGCCAGAAAAATGTTGCGTTGCGGATCACGGATTTCGCCCGCCACGAAGGTCATCTGAATCCATCCGTCGTATGCCAGCACGCAGGCAATCACTGCCACGCCAAAGCTGCTGAACGAGAAGTGGCTCGCGCCGCCCGAGAGCTGCGCAACTTTGCCATGCCACAAAAAAGCGCTCCCGATAATCACCAGCAGGCCAAGCACTTTCGCTGAAGTGAACAGCTTTTGAACGGCTGCCCCGAGCGCCACGCCGCGATAATTGATGATCGCAAAGACGCCAATCGCCACGAGGCCCACGAGCTTCGCTAACCACGGCGACATCGGCACAAAGTACGAACCGTACAGCACGAAAGTCACAGCCATCCATGCCACTTGCGCCGTGCGAGCCACCAGGAACATTGACCACCCACACAGAAAACCGACCAGCGGACCCCACGCTTCGCGCAGAAAAACATATTGGCCGCCGGAGGCGGGCAGCGTAGTCCCCAGTTCCGCGCACGCGAGCGCGCCAAAGAACGAAACAACGCCCGCAACGATCCACGCCACGAGAATCAGTGTGGCGGAATGAAGCTCGCGTGCAACAAGATTAGGGACAATAAAGATGCCTGCGCCAATGACGATGCCGACGACAATTGCCAGTGCATCCGCCAAACCAAGGCTGCGAGGCAGATCCGAAGCGACGCTCGGACGATTCATGGGCCAGCAGTATAGGGCATCATCTTCATTCTGGCGCTGCGCCGTTAATTTGTTTCATGGCCCGCGCTCAGTTATGATGGGCTGTTTTTTGGCGCCCCGAGCGCCCGCAATTATCCGAACAAAACTCAAGGAGGCATCATGCCAATTGCCACAGGCGCGGCCGCGCCGGAATTCACTCTGAAGGATCAGGATCAGAAGGACGTGAAGCTCAGCGACTTTAAGGGCAAAAAGAACGTCGTGATCGTTTTTTATCCGCTGGATTGGAGTCCCGTCTGCACCAACGAGCACATCTGCTTTGTAAACGACATGAAAAATTTCGAGAAGCTAGATGCCCAGGTGCTCGGCCTTTCCGTCGATAGCGTCTGGTCCCACAAAGCCTGGGCCGAAAAAATGGGCATTCGTTATCCCCTGCTCGCTGATTTTCAGCCGCGTGGGGCGGTCGCCGAAAAATTCGGCGTCTATCTGCCGGAAAAAGGAATCACCGGCCGCGCCATCGCGATCATCGATCGTGGCGGCAAAGTGGCTTGGTTCAAGAATTACGAAATTTTGCAGGTTCCCGACGTCAAAGAAGTCGCCGACGCGCTTGCAAAAATCAAATAAATCCGCGCTCCCGAACATAAATGGTTCTTAGGGGGTCGGATCCTGCTTGCGCAGGCAGGCTTTAGCTCCGAAACTTACGCTCGAAGTAATTGGGCTTTAGCCCCTGAAGAACTATTACTCGCTTGGCTTGTTACAATTTTAGGGTTACTTCGGCGCGCGCTCAGGATGCGCGAGCACGCGAATTAAATTCACCAATTCCCAGCGCTGCTCCTCGCTCAATTTGCTTTTGAACGCCGGCATTGGCTTGCGGCCATTGGTCATCTTCCAAAAAATTTCGCCGTCGCTCATCGAATCAACCAGCCGGGCATTGGTGAAATTCGTCGGCTTCGTCGAATAAAAATACGTCGCGCCCGGAGGCACTTTCCCGTCGCCGCCCACACCATGGCATTTCTGGCAGTTGCTCACGTACAGTCCGCGAGCCGCCGCAATCGTCTGAGCATTCACCAGAACGGGATTCTTCAGCATGTTTGCATCCGCTGGAACATTCCACCCGCTACTACAGCCCGACGCAAGCATCAGTAACAAACAAGCTGCGATACAACCGAAGCCCCGCCTCATCGCCGTTTGATTCTCCATCGACCCCGAACCATCCGTCAGCTTTGCTCTCAGCCGCGCAGCGCGCGAACCACAGAAATAACAACGATCACCAGCATCACGACCACGTACACGCGCAGTCCCCACATCGCAACGCGTATGCCCAAACCGAGCCGCCGCCGTCCGAAGCGCGTTTGCTGCTTCGCCGCGACCACCTGATCCGCCTCAAGTAACGACAGCACAACGTGCGGATCATTCAGGTCAGCTCGTTCGTATGAATTCCCGATCGCCGCAGCCTCCTGCCGTTTTTGAGACTCGCTCTCAAATCCACTTTCGCGCACTCGAAGCGCTCCTTTCTTCCAATTCGACAGACGAGCCGTCCCGCTAATCACCCGCCCAAAATGTGCGGATAGACTGTCGCAATTCCAAATCCCAGGCCCGCGCAGACCAACATTATCGTCACAGCCACACCCGCAAAATTCTGCCACAGGGTATTTGCGTGCTCTCCCATCAGCTCGCGGTCATTGACCAACAGCAACAAAAACAGCAACGCCGGCGGCATCGCCAGCACTGCGATCACGTTCACAACCAGGATGATAAATTCGAGGGGCGCTCGTGGAACCAGCACCAGCGCGGCCGCCACGCACGCCGAACTCGCCAGAATCAAATAGAACGGCCAAGCCTCGCGCAATGGCCGGTTCAGACTGTGCGCCGTTCCGAGCACTTCTCCAAACGCATACGCGGACGACGTGGAAATGGCGATCGCAGCCACCAGCCCCGCTTCGAAAATTCCGAGCGCGAAAAGCGCCGCGCCAAGATGCCCAATCCACGGCTCCAAAGCCTGCGCGAACTCCGCGGCTTGAAAATCGCCGGCGTTGATTCCGTGGGCAAAGAGCGGCGCCGTGGCAATAATCGTCGCCACGCAAAATAGCGCTGCAAGACCCGTACCCAACAGCGTGTCCAAACGCCCCGCTGAAATGTCGCGCGGCTGCATTCCCTTATCTACAACCGCGCTCTGCTGGAAAAATAGCATCCACGGAGTGACCGTAGCGCCGATGTCCGCCAGAATGAGCAGCAAAATGTCGGAATGATTGCCATGCGGCAGCGGCTGCCACGTGACCAGCGCGTGTCCCACCGCGTGCCACTTCGGATGCGCCAACAGCGCGGCCGGAATGAACAGCCCATTGAAGATTGCCAGCCCCATGGTGATGCGTTCCCATGTCCAGTAGCGGCCCGTTGTAATCACCGCGAGCACCACCACAAGCGTCCCTCCGACCGCGACTTCGGGTCGAATGCCGAAAAAACTCAGCCCCGCGCGTACGCCGATGAACTCCGCAACCAGCGTGAGAAAATTCCCTAGCACCAGGTCGCCCATCGAAAACCAGCCCCAGAATTTTCCAAAGCGGTCAAAAATCAGCTCTGCATGTCCGCGATGTGTCACCGCGCCAAGCCGCACCGTCATTTCCTGTACCACAAAACCCATCGCGAAAACCGCTATGTTGAAGGGAAGAAAGAAGCCGATGCCGTAATGCGCGCCCGTGGCCGAATACGAAAGCATGCTCGGCGCGTCGTTTTCTCCCAGGAAAACGAGCACGCCGGGGCCCGCGAGCAGCCAC
>JASHYE010000120.1 GCA_030043155.1 Candidatus Acidiferrales bacterium
CTCATGACTTTGCAGATGACCATTCTCGAAGTCAGTGGCGCGGATGAGAATATGGCGGAGAGCAAGCTCGTCGATTTAATGGACATCAACGGCAAGGAAATCCCCGTCGTCGGAACCAAAACCAGCGTCATCGAAAATGCCGTCCAGGCAAACTGGCTCGCCGACGACCAGACCGTCGTCTATCTGCTTCCCTCCGATGAATCCGACCTGCTCTTCGAAATCGGCCTCACCCGTCCCGCGCAAGGCAAAGGTGACGTCATTTTCAAAGGGCATCTGTTCACCGCCGTTGCCTGGGATCCCTCTCGAAACAGCGCCCTGGCCATTGAGCCCGACAAAAATTTTGACGGGCCCACCAAACTTGTCCGCCTCGATCTGATTCATCAAACCGATACGCCGCTCGCCGACGTGTCCTCCTATCTCGGCCAGCTCACCCTTTCGCCTTCGGGAGACAAAGTCGCCTATTTCGCCGATGGCGATACGCTCGAAGTCCGCGACCTCTCGCATCCGCAGACTCCGATCACCGTTCACTGCGCCTATGGCACGTTTGCGTGGGGCCCCGACGATAATCGCATCTTGCTGAAGCGCGGTTCAGAAAAGACGGCAAACGACCTAGTGTGGGTTTCCATTCCCGATGGAAATCTGACTCCCGTTCTCCATGATCTGATTTTTGGCTCGTTTGCGCTTTCCCCCGACGGCCACCTCATCGCCGTCGCCGAGCCCGGCTCCGATCACATCGAAGTTTATCCGCTAGACTGAAGCGCGGCCTCGTTCGTCCGTGGGCTTCCCGATTTCCCAGTGATGGCCGAATGGGTCGGCCACTCGTCCAAGCCGCCAGCCGTACTCATTTGCCATGGCCGCGACAATTTTCGCTCCCGCCTTCACCGCGCGGTCAAACGCAGCGTCGGGGTTCTCGACAACCAGGATCATCCGCACCGTGCCTCCGCCGAGCGACTCTGGACTGAAGTTCTCGTGCTTTGGCGATTCATCCGCAACCCAAAACTCCGCGCCATCCACAGACAGCCGCGCAACCACGTCGCCATCGGGCGCGTCGACCCGGTAGACCACTGTCGCGCCGAAAGCCGCTTTGTAAAATTCGATGGCCTTTGCTCCGGCTCGAACCGAAAGCAGCGGCGCAATCGCCGTTTTTGTCGTAGCGCTCATGCGCGTCTCACTGCTGAGCAAATCTGCGGAAGAAACTTGTGGACTCCCAACTTGGCCGCGAGACATCATCCGCAACCCGGTCCGTCAGCATATAAATTAAATGGCAGAATTTCCCCGCCGCTTCCTGATCCGCATGCTGGTTCGTGTCATCCGAAGGCTGGTGGTAATGCGTGTGCACCCAATCGTTGAACATTTTTTCCTGCGGCGACCCTTTGACGTAACCAAATTTGAACGCCAGCGCCGGAATCCCCACCTGCACAAAACTATACTGGTCGCTGCGAATGAAACGATTCGCTTCCGGCTGCTCGTCTTCAATTACATTCACGCCATCCGCCTTGCCGGCCGCGCGAATATCATCGCCGAGCGTCGATTCATCTAGCCCCTGCACCTGCAAATATTCGAGAGGGAAAAGGGGCAGAAACATATCCATGTTAATGTCGGCGGCGATTGCCTTGAACGGAATCGTCGGACGATTCGCGAAATACCACGAACCTAATTCCCCTTCCTCTTCCCCGCACAGCGCCAGAAAAATCACCGAACGCTTCGGCTTATTCTGTGATTCGCGAAAATCGTGTGCGATTTGAATCAGCGCCGCCACGCCCGCGGCGTTGTCCATCGCTCCGTTGTAAATGTCGTCGCCATTTACCGGGGCGCCAATTCCCAAATGGTCCAGATGCGCGCTCACGATCACGAACTGCTTCTTCAGTTTCGGGTCCGACCCTGGCAATTCCCCCACGACGTTGGGAGCCTCCACATCTGTTTCAGTCACTTTGATCTTCGCGTGAATGCTGACCGCCAGAGGAAATTTCGGCAGCGGCTTTTGCGCTTTTGCATCAGCAATAATCTCCGCCAGTGTGTGTCCCGAGCCCGCGAGAAATTCATCCGCATCTTGCGGATTTATAGCCATGGAAATTTGCTTGCCCTGATCGCGGCGCAAGCTCGCATCCGCCAATTCGAGCGAGGCTCTGTGCCGGTTTCCTGCGATTCGCTCCCACGAAATTTCCTGATTCGCCGTGTTGAAGATCACCGCCATCCCGATTGCTCCGGCGGCTTTCATCGCTTTCCAGCGCTCGCCCGACGATTCTTCGTGCGCTCGCAGCGGATCTTTGATGGAATCCGGCCCCCCAGCCAGATACACCGCGATTTTCCCGTGCAAATCGACTCCCGCAAAATCGTCGTAGTTCGCTTCCGACGCCGAAATTCCATAGCCAACGAAGACCGCCTGAGCATTCACTTCCGGCGCTGCATCGCCCGCCGGAGACAAAAGAATTTCCTTGCCCAAAGTAAGCGGGGTGGTCTTGGCTCCCTCAACCAACTCCACCGACGAATACGCCTCGTCGAGTTCCAGGCTCTTGAATTTCACTGGCTGAAAAAATCCAACCGTCCCCGCAGGCTTGAGCCCCTCATCCTTGAACGCTCCCGCCACATATCCCGCCGCCGCCTGATAGCCGCCGCTTCCCGTCATCCGTCCCTGCAAATCATCCGCGGCAAGGAAGCTCACGTCTTTCCACCAGCGGCTGCCCTCGGCCTTGTCATTTTGCTCGACCTGCGCTCCGGCCACTCCGCACAAAAGCGCACACACGCCAACCAGAATAATTCCCCGCAACTGTCTCCCAGTCTTTTGCCCTGTCTTCATCCGTTCACCACCAGTCTCCACGAGCTATCTCCATAAATGATGTTCAGGGGGTCGGAGCCTGCCTGCGCAGGCGGGCTTCAGCTCCGACATAAAGTGCCCCAAACAATCAGGGCTTCAGCCCCTGAAGCAAAGCTGTTGAAGTTTCTCGGCACTTATGAGATGGCATCTAGTCTCACCGGAATCGCTTCGCATGCTCTTTCAAAATGCAGCGGTCCATCGCCACAAGAAGTCCGGCCTCGCGTGCGCGCTTCGCGGCTCCTTCATGAATCACGCCTTCCTGCAGCCACAGCGCCCTGGCTCCCATCGCGATAGCGCTCTCCGCGACTTCGGGAACGAATTCCGCCCGCCGGAAAACGTCTACAATATCAACTTTCTCGCGAATATCCTCCAGTCTTTCGACGGCGCGCTCACCCAGCACTTCCCTCTCGTTCGGATTCACGGGAATAATTTTGTAGCCAGCGCGCTGCATGTATTCGGCGACGCCGTAACTCGGTCGCATCGGATCCGAAGAAAGTCCGACTACAGCAATCGTGCGCACGGACTTCAGGAGTTCGCCGATAGGGTCCGCCGCGAACTTTTCAGCCATCGATCACTTCCGTCGCTCAGAGCGGGAGAGAAAATGATCGAGCGACGAGATTTCTTCGCGCGAGACGTACCGATAGCGACCGGACGGAAGCGGCCCCAGCTCAATACTGGCGATGGCAATCCGCCGCAGCTTATCCACGTGATGCCCTGCCGCGATCAGCATTTTGCGGAAATCGTCTTTGCTCGTGCCGCTGGTCTTCACCTGCCACCAGCCCGCGGGCATGCCCTTGGCGCGCTCCATTTTGACGCTCGAGCGACGCTCAACGTCGCGAATCTCAGCCGCAGTCAGCGCACCATCGATTTTGCAAACATATTCCTGCTTGAGTTCATGCGCGCGCATCATGCGATTCGCGAGTTCGCCGTCATTGGTCAGAAGCATCAACCCCGATGCGTGATATTCAAGCCCGCCAACCGGAAAAACGCGCCCATGCACTCCCTGCAA
>JASHYE010000121.1 GCA_030043155.1 Candidatus Acidiferrales bacterium
GATCCGTCAGGTTGCGCGCGTACTGCTCAAGCGCACGGTATGTTGCCTCGGGATTCTGGCTCGTCACTCGATGGCTTCCGCGCACGCTGACGAGCGCTTGCAGAATGGCATCATGACTGGCGCCATTTTGCGCGAGCACCGCGCCGGCGGGGTCGCTCTGAAGGTTTGCGATAGCAAGCAGGATGTGTTCGGTGGAAACGTACTCGTCCTTGAAATGGCCCGCTTCGTCAAAAGCCTTCGACAGCACCTCATTCGAAGCGGGGCTAAGAAACAGTTGCGCTACTCCGGAAACCCTTGGTAAGCGACTGATTTCTCGTTGCACTGCGGCAGAGATTGTCTCGACGGGGGCTCCCAGTTTGGCAAGCAAGGGCGCCACAAGGCCGTCAGGCTGAACAAGCAGAGCGGCTAAAATATGCGACGGCTCGACTTGCTGCTGACCGGCTTGCGCAGCAATCTCCTGCGCAGCCTGGAGCGCTTCCTGAGCCTTTACGGTTAGTTTGTCGTAGCGAATCATAAGACGTCCGAGAACTGATCTTACCTCTGGCCGAGAAAAAAGGGGCCAAGTGTCTTCGGCCCCTTTATCCGCCGGTTTAGTTCTTTCCGTTGGTCACGTTGACTTTCACCTGCTTCGGCTTGGATTCAGCGCGCTTCGGCAAGGTGACTGTCAGCACTCCATCCGTGTATTTGGCCTGGATCGCCTGAGTGTCCACGGTGTTTGGCAGAGAGAAGGTCCGGTGAAAAGAACCGTAAGACCGTTCCATCCGGAGATAGTTCTCCTCTTTCACCTCCTGCTCAAACTTCCGCTCGCCACCGATGGTCAACATGTTGTTCTCAACTCTAACGTCAAGGTCTTTCTCCGTAGCGCCAGGCAGGTCAGCCTTGATAACCAGCTCATTTTCAGTCCCGTAGATGTCCACAGAGGGTGCCCAAGCGCTCAAAGTGGAGATCTCTCCGTTCTGCGAGAATTTGCTGTCAAACAGCCGATTTACCTGCTCCTGGAGCGCCGAAAGATTGTGAAATGGGTCCCACCGAGTGATTCCGTTCATTTCCTTCCTCCATCGTGAATTATATACTTCTGCTAAGCTTATATTATATTAGCGTTATGATGTCAAGTATTTTATGATTTTCTAACGCCAATATTTTCAGATATATAGTTACAAAACTCGTAGAATCAGGCATTTTAGGTATTGGGTCTCAGGCATTGTGAGCAGGATAGGATGGTCTCTCGACTGGGTGCGACGTTCAATCACCTGCACCGACCTATGTGCATCAGTCGCTGCTTCGGCAACGATCTGTAGAAACAGGGGCTCTGAGATATGGTAGGAACAGGAGCACGTAGTGAGCACTCCTCCAGACCGAAGGATTCGGATCGCGCGAAGATTGATTTCCTTGTAGCCGCGAGCGGCTGCACCCACGCTTTCGCGATTCTTCGCAAATGCGGGAGGGTCAAGAATAACGGCATCGAATCTCCGCCCAGAGCTGTCGTAGCCCTTAAGCGCGTCAAATGCATTGCTTTCCGCAAATGTGACATTTTCAAAAGCGTTCAACTTCTGATTTTCTCGGGCTATGTTGATTGCCGCTCCAGACAGGTCAATAGCTTCAACGTGCTTGGCACGGAGCGCTGCTGTCAGCGCGAACCCTCCATGATAGGTGAAAGCATCAAGAACCTCTCCCGAAACGTAATCCGCCGCTGCGAGATGATTTTCGCGCTGGTCCAGGAACCCGCCTGTTTTTTGGCCTGTGCGTAGATCATGCACAAAACGAATACCGTTTTGAGTCGACGTTACTTGTTCCGGAACTTCGCCATGGAGGAGCGAATTTACTCGTTTGAGCCCTTCGAGTTCACGCACCCGTGGATCGTTTCTTTCAAAAATTCCTCGCGGTGAGAAGAGGTCCAACAGGAGTGAGACAATCTCCTGCTTGCGGCGCTCCGCTCCTTGGCTAAGGGTTTGGATCACCAGATAATCGGAATAGCGGTCGACAACTATGGACGGAAGCAAGTCGGATTCGCCATAAACAAGCCGGTACGAGTCTGTGTCTGTGACAACCCTGCTGCGATATGCCGTCGCATTCTGTATTCTTGACCGCAAGAAATCTGTGTCAACCGCGACGTCTTCGCGGGTGAGCAGCCGAAGCGTGATTTGTGAGCGACTGCTGAAGAATGCGCGTCCGATGAAGTTATTTCCTTCATCTAAAACGCGGACGGTGTCGCCGCTTTGAGCCTCAACGCCGCGAACGTCGCTGCGATAGACCCAGAGATGGCCGGAGCGGATCCGGTCCGCTCCTCGACGGCTGATTTTGACTTGCCCTTCAGGCATAGGTGGTCCTTGGAAGCATACTGCCGCGAGCTCCGCTAAAATAGGCCCACGGCGCTGCGAGCGCAACCATGCGAGCTGTCCGGAGGTTGAGTTGCATGCCGTAATATCACGGTCTGTTGCAAGTGGCAATGTGACATCAAATTCTGTTCGGGGGCAGGAACGTTGGACGTTAGCGACTTCGATTATGAATTGCCCGCAGGTCTGATCGCGCAACGCCCGCTTGAAAGGCGCGACGCTTCGCGAATGCTTGTGATGAATCGCGCGACGGGATCGCTGGAAGATCGAATGTTCGCCGATTTCGAGAATCTTCTGCGCGGCGATGAGCTGATCGTTGTCAATAATGCCCGGGTGCTTCCGGCGCGATTGTGGGGGCGCCGGAAGGGATTAAGAGCTCAGTCAGTAGGGAAGAACAGTCCAATTCGTCATGAGAATCTGACGACACTCATTGAAGTTTTGCTGCTCAGGTCCGTTGGCACGGACGAATGGGAAGCGCTAGTTCGCCCCGGGCGCAAAATCTCTGTTGGCGAGACAATTATCTTCGGAGAAGGCGAACTTCAGGCAAAGGTGCTGGAACGCGGAGATTTCGGCCAGCGGAGGCTCAAGTTTTCAGGGGAAGGCAATCTGGCAGAATCCGTCGAGCGCCTGGGCCACATTCCCTTGCCTCCCTATATCAAACGCCCCGATAATGCCTCAGACCGAGAGAGATATCAGACCGTTTTCGCTCGGGAGGGAAGCGCGGTGGCTGCTCCGACGGCGGGATTGCACTTTACTCAAGAGATTCTGTCCCGCTTGAATGCGCGGAGTGTCGAGATTCGAGAGATCACGCTCAACGTTGGCCTCGGCACATTTGAGCCCGTCCGAACCAGCCGGTTGGAGGATCATCACATTCACAAAGAGCACTATCACATTTCGGAGGAAACCGTTGCTGCTATTGCTCACGCTCGGCGGGAAGGGCGTCCGATTCTTGCCGTCGGGACGACTGTCGTCCGAGCGTTGGAGGACGCGGCGGAAAAATGTGCATCCAGTGACGGGAGCATGGCGGGATCAATTGAACCAGGGGAGTTCGAAGCGGGGATATTTATTTTCCCGGGCAAGCCATTTCGTATCGTCAACCAGCTTCTGACGAACTTTCATCTGCCGCGATCGACTTTGCTGGCCCTGGTGGCGGCATTGGCCGGGCGCGAAAATGTCCTGTGGGCTTACCGTCACGCCGTTCACGAAAAATATCGCTTTTATAGCTACGGCGATTGTATGTGGATTCGCTAGGTTTGGGGATGAAGTCTGCACGTTTCGAATGCTTCGATTCGTGGAATGGCGGCAGAGCATCGTCTATAATCGGCGCAGTTGAGGAGTGCATGTGATGCGGTTTTTGATCTTAAGCGACATTCACGCAAATGTGACTGCGCTCGAAGCATCGCTCGCAGAAGCCGATGGAAAATGGGACAAAGCTGTGTGTCTCGGAGACATCGTCGGTTACGGCCCCGATCCGAATGAAGTCATTGACCGAATCCGTGGCCTGGAAGCGGTAACCATTCGAGGCAACCACGATAAAGTAGGAAGCGGACTTACCAGCGCCGACGACTTCAATCCTGTCGCGCGCGCCGCCGCCATGTGGACTCGCGAGCATCTTCGTCCTGAAAACCGCGAATACCTTGAAAAATTGCCTTTAGGGCCGCTTTCAGTGGACGGCTTTTCGGTGGTCCATGGCGCAATGCGCGATGAGGACGAGTACGTGGTTGCGCCGGCTCAGGCTCTTGAGTCGCTCATAGAGGCTCCTTCTCAGGTGACTTTTTTCGGGCACACGCACCTGCAAGTCGGCTTCTCGCTCGGTCCCGATAATGCTATTTCCTCTCTGCGACTGCGCCCGGCAAATGATGCCAAGGTTACCAAGCTTGAACTCAAGGTCGGCACGAACTATCTGCTGAATCCAGGGTCGGTTGGCCAGCCGCGTGATGGCGATCCGCGGGCGGCCTTTGCGATTGCAGACCTCTCACAAAATGAAGTGGAATTTTGGCGCGTTCCCTATGAAATCGAGTCCGTCCAGGGCCGCATGGAGAAAGCTGGTTTGCCCGAGCCGTTAATCCTGCGGCTTACTTTTGGCCGTTAGATAAGAGCTTTTCGATCGTTGAGGAGACCAGTTTTGGCGCGGGAAGAACGAAGCCGGATGGGCGGGCCATTTCTGATCGGAGTCGTGGTTGTCTTCATCGTTTTTGCGGCCTTCTACTTCGCCATGCGGTTTTCCGGCGGAAATACTCCGGCGGTTCAAAAGCCCCTCGTTTTCGGAGCCGCCGAACAGGCATATGCAAACGAGATTCAATTCACAAACTTCAATCTGTCGCGCTTTGAGAATATGCTGCACCAACAGGTGACATATCTGAACGGCGACATTTCCAACAAAGGCACCCGTGCCATCCGCGCCGCTGAAATTACCGTGGAATTCTATGATAAGGAGAATCGTGTCGCGCTTCGAGACACGCGGCGGATCATCGGGAATGGCAGCCAGCCGCTTGAAAGCGGCGAGACGCGCGATTTTCAGATCGGATTTGAGGCGATTCCGAACTCGTGGAATGGCAAATTCCCGAGCGTTCGCATAACCGGGCTTGATCTCGAATAGCTTTTAGTTCAACAGCGGGAATTTCCGGGATTATGAACGAGTGGGAGAATCTGGGGCAGGCACTTTCGAAGCTCGTTTCAACGGGTCCAGTAGAGGTTCACGAGGACGGCAAGTGGCTGGCATCTCTTGCAGGCTTCCGCAGCGAACTTCGAACACAGGGCAAGAATACTCTGATTCATCTTTGGTCACCCGAAACCAGCCTCGTCCGCCGCATTTTGCGAATATCATCGTGCGAGCTAAATCGCATTGAGCTTGAGGTGCAGAGATTCGGTCCGGGCAAACCGGCGACTCTGGAGTTTCTGGCCCTGGGCCGTGCCAGATCCGATTCACGAATCGGGAGGGAGCAGTTCAAAGCACGATTCGCGCGCATGCTGAGCGAGCGTTTTCCGGATGCCCAAATCGGCTCTCTCACGACCGCCGCAGATCTGAAACGGTCCTTCTCATCTCTGTATACACGCGGCATCATGACGGAACAGGGGAGGTCGTGGGCCGTGATAGCCGCGGCGCCGTCGGAAAATTCAACCACCTTTGACGGAATTTTAAGTTTCGGGCTTCTTTGGCTTGATTGGACGAGACAACATCCACAGCATCGCCCGATCCAGGGCTTGAGGATTTTTCTGCCGCAAGGACACACGCGAACCACAATGGAGCGCGCGCGGGCGTTAAGCCCGGCTTTGGCGTTGGAAGTTTATGACTTTAGAGAGAGCGATTCCCTGTTTCGGCGGGTCGAGCATTCCAGCCAGGGGAATGTCGAAAGCTGGCTGTCTCCGCGTCGAGATGCCGAAATTGCTCTGGCCGAAGCGAGCGGTCTCATCCAGAACATTCGATCATTGCTGCCTGATTGTGCCGATGAGATGGAGGTTTCAGTTCCGGCAGGCACGCAAGACGTTTGTTTCCGTTTCCTCGGCCTCGAATTCGCGCGGCGAATTGGCGGCCAGCTTTACTGTGGCCTTAGCGATAACAGGAGGCCAGTTGACATCACGGATTCGGGCGACGTCGCTAAGCTACTCGGCCGTTTGGCCCAGAAGCGGAATTATCGCACTTCGGAATTAAATGACCCGCTCTACCGCGCCTCCCCCGAGCGCTGGCTGGAGACAATGGTTTGCCGTGATCCGGAGAAGCTGGATGCCCGACTTGTCCCTGAACATCTCTATTCCCAGGTTCCTGCTTTAGCGGCTGGTGAGCGCGGCATTATTGATTTGCTCGGCGTCACGCGGACCGGAAGGCTCGTTGTCATCGAACTCAAGGCCTCCGAAGATTTGCATCTTCCTCTTCAGGCGGTCGATTACTGGTTGAGGGTTCGGCGCCATCTTACAGAGGGAGATTTTCAACGGTACGGCTATTTCCAGGGCATCGAAATTCGGCCACAGGCACCGCTTGTTTGGCTGGTTGCACCGAGCTTACACTTCCACCCCGCCAACGAAACCCAGTTACGTTATTTCTCGCCTGAGCTAAAGGTCACAAGAATAGGGCTCAACGAAAATTGGCGCAAAGGGCTGCAAGTGATTTCCAGGCAGTAGATTCAAGCCAAAAAAGAAGGGAAGCAGCTTAGGTCGCCCTATGCCACTTCCCGGGGTGTGTCCTAGATGTGATTACTTAAATAGATGCCACATTCCCGGAAAGGTTGCAACGAGAGAAAAGACGTAGAAAGGGAGAAAAAAAGCCGGACAGTCAGTAGAATAGATACTTCCGCCACTTCTCATCCTTATGCCCAATCAGGCGCATCAGTTGCCGGGATGTGTGTAGCGTAAAGGGCCTCGGCCGCCGAGCAAGCTGCAGCCCCGCTTCCTCAGGAGTGCGATCACCCTTGTGGTTATTGCAGGCGTAGCAGCAGGCAACCAGGTTCTCCCACGACGACCGCCCGCCGCGCGAACGCGGCAAAACATGGTCCAACGTGAGTTCCGAAGTGGAGAACGTCCTTCCACAAAACTGGCAGATGTTGCGGTCCCGCAAGAGAATGTTCTTGCGTGATAATGCCCGGCTCTGCTGCGGAATATGCCGGTAACTCAGAAGGCGAATTACCGAAGGTACCGGAACCGCTTTGCTTGCGGAATGAACGTTCGAGGTTTGTGTCTCTTCTGCCTGCGCGACGCCCTTAAGCATAAGAACAAGCGCTCGTCGAACTGCTGTCACATTGATGGGTTCGAACGTGGCATTCAGGACAAGAACGGGCGCCTGCATGACAGAAGGCCGGCGTGGAACGACGTCCGTCTTTGCTACCGCATCAACGGCTGGACGACTCCCCGCAACCGAGATTTTCGGACGCGGACGTAAGACATTCGCTTTGTAACGATTGTCCATAAACGGCAGATTCCTCAGTCCCGCTCCTTGGATATAATCACCTGTCCTTTAGATGTGGGTTGCAGGTGAGTGGTCGTCGCCTTTTGACTGGATGCCGCGGCCTCGGCGGCAGCCCAAGAAATCGCACGCGCAACCGTCAAACCGACCACGCTTTTGGCGCCCGCTCTTTTTAGCGCCCGAGAGCATGCATCCAGCGTCGCGCCGGTCGTGAACACATCATCTATCAGCAAGATACGCAGGTTGTCAACTCGCGTGCCTTTCCGGATTTCGTATGCGCCACGCACCGTCAGCCACCGTTCCCGCCTCGACAACAGTAAGCGCGAAGGCCGGGGTTTCGTCCTCATTAGAAGATAAGGGCCAAGCGGGAGTTGCATCCAGCGGGCCAGTGGCTTCGCAATAAGCTCAGCTTGGTTATACCCGCGCTCGCGTAAACGCCCGGGATGAAGGGGAACCGGCACGACCACGTCTACGTCGCTCAGCGCTGCGTTCTCTCGCGCGATGCTATGCAGTCTTTGCGCGAACCACCGGCCGAGCTGTGTTAGCCGTTCGTATTTCATTAAGCTAATTGCGCGAACCATATGGTCTGTATAGGGACCAAAGCTGCGTGCGCACTCGAAGGCATACACATCTCGGCGGCAGGCAAAGCACTTTGGCATTTGGGCATCGAGTGCGACTTCCGAGGCAAAGGGCCTTCCGCAACAGGCGCAGACGGGCCCATTCAACGGTCTAAGAGCCTGGAAACACCCCTCACAAATTGGCAACATACCGGCGCGGGTCAGCACAGCTCCACAGATCCAGCACGGTGCAGGAAACATCACCGAGACGACGGCATCTATGATGGATCGAGCGTACCCCATCGTAATTACCAGAGAGGTAATGTCCGCTTAAATTTATACTATCTGGGTTCTCAGATAAAGGGCGGCAAACGAAGAAATCAGAATTCAGGGTCCTGGCCGATTGGAAAAGAAATGCTACAGAAGGCCTTGTTCTTGCTTTTCCTGGCAGTTGATGCAGTAGCGCGTCCACGGAACTGCCTCTAAACGCTTCTGCTGGAGCTCTTCCTGACACTGAGCGCACAGGCCAAATGTGTTTTCTCGGATGCGTTCAATGGCTTCGTCAACCAACTGCAGCAGCGCACGATCGTTGTGGGTCTGGCCGAACAAAAACTCTTTGGTATAGGAATTTGCAGCCTTATCGGCGAGATCCACCGTTGGATCTTCGTCGGCTTCGCGCCCCTCCTGGCCGGTGCGGACAATAGCCTTGACCAGTTCCTCCCGGCGCGCCTGCAGCTTCTTTTTATAGTAGTCCAACCTCTTCTTATCCACAGTAACGGTCCTCAGAAGGCGATCTGCCCTCAACAAAATCAAACGATTTTAGCGGTGCGTTTTTGGATTGTCAAATTCACCGGGCGCATCGCCGCGTAAGCGACGATTAGATGTAGGTGATCTTCCAAAAGTTACTCCGAAAAGCTACTCGGTACCATCTTGCAACGCACGACGCGGATAGCAGAAATGAAAAACGAGGAACAATAGTGCGAGAATGACGAAGCAAGCCACGCTCGCTTCTGGGCCTATTGTGCCACCGGTAAGCCACCGTGGTCCATGGAATGAGGAGTTCAGCAGGTGGCCCGGCGCCGCCAGACCACTATCAGGAACGCCATAAACGAAGGTTTCGCCGTAGTCCCAGGCAGCATGAAGCCCAACCGCGAACCATATCGTGCCCGTCCTGCGAAGCGTAAAGCAAAAGAAAAAGCCAATGAGCCCAGCAGACAACGCGCCAGGCCATCCCTCGCCTACATTGCCGAGATGAAGCGCGCCAAACATAATCGACAATAGGATTGCAGCCGGCCAGAATCCCATTCCTGTCGTCAACGTGAACTGGCTATACCCTCGAAAAACAAATTCCTCGCCAAAACCCGTTAGCAGGAACGCAGCGCCCCAAACCAGTGCGTACAGGATCAGCCGCCTGCCGGAAAGCGCCAGATTGCCGAAGCTGAATCCGTGCAAAGCGCCGATCAGGAGTAAGGTTGCCGTGATCGCGACGAAGCCCCAGGCCGCTCCTTCCCAAAACCGCCGCCCAAATGCTAGGCGTGCCGGAAGACCGTACCGTCCCAACTTGCGCTTCTCAATCCGCGACATGACGAAAGCAGCGATGGTCATCGCAATTACAAAGATAATCTCCTGAACGAGAGCAGAGGATGCCGTAAACTCCTCAGTGGAAGCCTTTGGTGCAGACGGTAAATGCAGGAGACCCACTGCCACGGATAAAATGCCGAGCACTCCCGCGCATACCATGAGAATCGCGATAAAAATCAGCCATCGCCATCCGGCGCGTATTCCCAGCCTTCCCACGAAGACCGCAGCAACTCGGTCCTCGGCGCTCTTTTTGGATGGACCAGGCATCTGCGGTTCGGCTGGCGGCTTTTCGTCCACCGGGCTCATAATCCCTCCACTGATATTCTTCGGTTCCTTTTCGGCAAATCGCATCATACGCGAATAAGAATTTCTGCGAACGAATTTCACGAGGCATGTTTACGCGGTTGCGACCCTCCCCAGCGGCTGATAGAATCGTTCGTTTACACAGTATGGAAAGCGGTCGCTGTGTGCCAGCGGCTGGCATTTTTCTTCAGGATCAGTCGGAAGCCAGTAAGGAGAGCGAGTTTGGCCAAATACGATCTTGCGATTATAGGAAGTGGGCCGGGAGGATACGTTGCGGGCATCCGCGCCGGACAATGGGGCCTGAAAACAATTGTCATTGAGAAGGACCCGTTCCTCGGCGGCACATGCCTGCATGTTGGCTGCATTCCTACCAAAGTGCTGCTTCATCACGCCGATCTGTACGAAGATTTCAAGCGCGCTTCGGAGTTCGGTTTTGAAGTGAAAGATATCAAGGTGAACTGGCCAGCGATGATCGCGCGCAAAACGAAAATCGTGAATAAACACGCCAAGGGCATAGAGTTTCTTTTCAAGAAGAACAAAGTCGAGTCGATGCAGGGCTGGGGCCGCATCGCAGGTCCCGGCAGGGTTTCCGTCGAGCAGAACGGTAAGAAAACGGAAATCGAAGCCGCCAACATCATGCTCGCATCCGGCTCTGATGCGCGATCGCTTCCGGGAGTCACGATCAACAATAGCGATGTTCTTGATAATCGCGGCATGCTCGACATGCCTTCCATTCCGAAATCACTGGTCATTGTTGGCGCAGGAGCCGTCGGAGTTGAATTTGCATCGATCTATAAGACTTTTGGCACCGATGTGACAATTCTTGAACGCTTGCCGCGTATGGTGCCGCTTGAGGACGAAGAAATCTCTGCAGAGCTCGCAAAAGCCTTCAGGAAGCGCGGAATCCGGTTTGAACTAGAGGCCGCCGTCGAATCCGTGAAGAGCGATTCCAAGGGCGTGACCGTCGCCTTCAAAGACAAATCAGGAAACGCCCAGACTCTCGCCGCCGAAAAAGTTCTGATCGCCGTGGGCCGCCGTCCGGTCACGGAAGACGTCGGCTTGGAAAAGACCAAAGCCAAAGTCGAGCGTGGCTTCGTCCACACTTCTCCCTATATGGAAACAGACGAGCCGCATCTCTACGCGATCGGCGATATTGTCGCCGGTCAGCCGCAGCTCGCACACGCTGCCTCAATGCAGGGCATCATCGCGGTTGGCCGAATCGCTGGAAAACCCGTCCAGCCATTCGACCGCAATCGTTGTCCGAATTGCACCTTCTGCGAACCACAAATCGGCTCAGTCGGCCTGACCGAAAAGCAGGCGCGTGATGCGGGTTACAAAGTGAAAACCGGCAAGTTTCCTTTCGTCGGCAACAGCAAATCTTCGATTCTGGGCCGTCACGAAGGATTCATTAAAGTCGTTGCCGATGGGAAGTACAATGAAATACTGGGAGTGCATTCGATTGGCTCGCTTTCGACTGAAATCATTGCCGAAGCGACGACATCGCTCCAATTGGAAGGCGCCGTTGACGACATGATGGCAATGATTCACGCGCATCCTACGGTTTGGGAAGCGATGGGAGATGCATTCAATTCCGTGATGGGTTTGACGATTAACGCGTAAAGCGCAATGGAGACGCTAGCTATCGACGAAAGGGAGTGCTGGGCTGTTGACTGCGGTTTGCTGCCGTACGAAGATGCTTGCAAACTGCAGCACCGGCTGGTAGCAGCGCGCAAAGCTGGCGCCGTGCCGGACGTGTTACTTCTGTGCGAGCATCCGCACGTGATTACTCTCGGCCGCAACGGTCATCAGGAGCATCTTCTTGCTTCGGAGCACCTGCTCCGGCAGATGAACGTTCAGTTTTATCCAACCGATCGCGGTGGAGACATCACCTATCATGGCCCCGGACAGATCGTCGGCTATCCGATTCTCGATCTTACGGCCATTCGTCGCGATGTTGCCTGGTATCTCCGTCAGCTCGAAGAACTGATGATTTCGGTCACGGGCAATTTCGGCATAGAAGCAACTCGCAAAACCGGCATGACTGGCGTTTGGGTCGAGCGTCCGGCGCAGGATGGCATGCCTCCAACAGCCGAAAAGCTCGCCGCGATTGGCGTTCATCTCAGCCGCTGGGTGACGTCTCACGGCTTCGCTTACAATGTCTCTACGGATTTGCGCTACTTCGATTTGATCGTCCCCTGCGGATTGCAAGGCAAGCGCGCTACGTCCTTGGAAGCTGTGCTTGGCCTTACGATCGATAGCCAGGAAGTGCTTCCGATTCTGATTCAGCGCTTTGGCGAAATTTTTGGCCGCAAAATGCAGATCGTTTCACGCGAGTCGCTCGATGAAGTCTTACGCCAGCAGGAGGCGCAGGTTCATGCGATGGTCTGAGGATCGCCGGCGGTTCTCCAATGGGGCCGCGCCACGCCCATTATCTTGCCGTAGAATAGGAACAGTTTCCGCAGGGAGTACAAGATGAGCTATCCGCTCACCAAAGAGCAGCACCTCGAGCTTTATTACTACATGAAGTTGAATCGTATGTTGGATGAGCAGCTCGTACGGCTTTTCCGGCAAAACGTTGTCGTAGGCGGGCTCTATTCCAATCTCGGGCAGGAAGCTACATCTGTCGGTACCGCGTATGCCCTGGAAAAGCGCGACTGGATCGCGCCGATGATTCGCAATGTCGGCGGTCTGCTGGTGAAAGGTTTCAAGCCGCGCGACATACTCATGCAATATATGGCGCGTCGCGATTCGCCCACGATGGGCAAGGACGGAACCAGCCATTTCGGTGATTTGAAAGTTCGCCACGTAGTCTCGCCTATCTCCATGCTGGGCGACCTCGTTCCTGTCATGACCGGCGTCGCCATCGCCGGACGATATCTTGGCCAAAACATTGTCGCCATGACCTGGGTCGGCGACGGTGCTACTTCCACGGGCGCTTTCCATGAAGGCCTGAACTTCGCCGCGACGCAGCGCGCGCCTTTGGTCCTTGTGGTTGAGAATAATCAATGGGCATACTCCACTCCTGTCGCGAAGCAAGTTCCAATTCACAATTTGGCCGATCGCGCCAAGGCTTACGGTATTGCAAGCTCCATCGTAGACGGCAACGATGTCGTCGCAGTCTACCAAATCGCCAAGGAAGCTGTGGATCGTTGCCGGGCGGGAAACGGCCCCGTGCTCATCGAGGCAAAAACTATGCGCATGAAGGGCCATGCGCAGCACGATCCCGCCGAATACGTTCCCAAAGAAATGTTCGAGTATTGGGAAGCGCGGGATCCAATTGCACGCTATGAGAAATATCTGACCGAAAATGGCATTTGGGACTCCAAGTCGAAAGCAGCTCTCGACGCGCGCATCGACAAAGAGCTAAAGGAAGAATTGGAAGCCGCGGAAAAATCCCCGTTGCCTCCTCCTGAGCTCGCCGAGCAGGGAGTCTATTGCGATGGATGCCACACCGTCGAAGCCGAATGGAAACGCTCAAAGAAAGAAGTGATGCCGCCGCAATCGAGCGTCAAGCCCGAATGGGAGGTCGCTGATTTTGGCGGCTTCGATTTGGCTTCCGCGATGTCGAAGAAGGCAGCCGCCGGCGTTGGCAATGGAGAGATGAACGCTTCGTCTTCCATCGCGGGAAAGCCGATGCGTGCATCTTCCCCTGTGAAATCCAACGGAAAGAAAACAGTAACGCAAAAAACAAACGGCTATCCGAGTGAGACGAAAATCGCCCAGAGAGTGCCTTTTGGCCGCGGCCCCAAAGGCAAAGCGGGGAGGAAGTAATGGCGCCGGTCACGATGCTCGAGGCGATTCGCCAGGCGATCTTCGAGGAGATGGAACGCGATCCCACCGTCGTCACCATCGGCGAAGACATCGGCGTGTATGGCGGCGCATTCAAGGTCACCGCGGGTTTGCTCGAGCGCTTCGGTTGGGAGCGGGTGATTGATACGCCCATTAGCGAAACGGCGATCATCGGTGCGGCTGTCGGCATGAGTTATCAGGGCCTTCGGCCCATCGCTGAATTGCAGTTCATCGATTTCATTGCCTGCTGCTTCAATCAAATCACGAATTTCGTCGCGAAATCTCATTACCGCTGGGGCGCGCCCGTGCCCATGGTGATGCGCGGTCCATCTGGCGGAGGAGTGCACGGTGGTCCGTTCCACTCAGCGAATCCCGAAATGTACTTCGTGCACACGCCCGGCTTGAAAGTGATTTATCCGTCTACGGCCTATGACGCGAAAGGCCTGCTGAAGTCGGCCATCCGCGACAACAATCCTGTGCTGTTCCTCGAACACAAATTTCTTTATCGGAGAATCAAAGAAGAGCTGCCCGCGGACGACTACACTGTCCCGATTGGAAAAGCCATCGTCCGCCGCGAGGGCCGCGATCTCACGATCGTCACTTATGCAGCCATGATGCACACTTCGCTCGAAGCCGCGGAAGAACTCGCAAGAGAGGGAATTGAAGCCGAAATCGTAGACTTGCGCACGCTGCTTCCTCTCGACAAAGACACGATTTTGCAGTCGGTGAAAAAGACCAACAAGCTTTTGATCGTTCACGAAGACACGCGCACCGGCGGCATCGCCGGAGAAATTGCTGCAGTTGCCTGTGAAGGTGCTTTTGAAGACCTCGACGGCCCGATCCTGCGCGTGACGGCAAAGGATTCGCCAGTCCCATTTTCGCCGCCGCTCGAAGAGCGCTTTTTACCGAATAAGAACGATGTCCTCGCGGCCGCGCGCGAACTGGCAAGATATTGAATTCCCAAGGAGAGCGAAATGGCAACTGACGTAATCATGCCCCAGATGGGGGAAAGCATTTTTGAGGGAACCATCACCAAATGGCTCAAGAAGCCCGGCGAAAAAGTGGAGCGCGATGAGCCGCTGTTCGAAATTTCCACCGACAAAGTCGACGCGGAAATTCCGTCGCCGGCGGCCGGCGTTCTGAAAGAGATCAAGGTCTCTGAAGGCCAGACCGTTCCGATTCAGACCGTCGTCGGCGTGATTGATGGAGCTGGCGGCGCCGCGGCTTCTGCTCCAGCGCCCGCACCTGCGAAGCAGGAACCGGCCAAACAGGAAGCCCGCCAGCGCGCGGACGAAAAGCCCGCGCCTGCCTCTGCTCCGAGTAGGCCCGAAGCCGCAAGGGCGGATGCCTCAAAGGCAGCAGCTCAGCAGTCCGCTCCGGCTCCGCGCGGTGCTACCCCTGTGCCTACGGCAACTCCGCAGCGCGCCGCAACCGAAAAAGTCCGCAGCTCGCCGCTCGTACGTCGTCTCGCCAAGGAAAACAATATCGATTTGACGCAAGTCCCCGGCACGGGCGCCGGAGGTCGCGTGAGCAAGAGGGACATTCTCGGTGCCATGGAAGGCGGAGGCGCGGGCTACCAGCAAGTCCCCGCTCCGTCATACGCCGCTCCGGCTCAGCGTCCCGCAGCAGTTCCTCCTCCTTCTGGCACCCAGGTCCATGCCGCTCTGGAGACTGCTGTGCCGAGGGAGCGCATGTACTTCGGGAATTACAGCGTAGAGCCCATGAGCGTGATGCGGCAGAAAATCGCCGAGCACATGGTCATGTCCAAGCGCGTGTCGCCGCACGTTTACTCGATCGACGAGGCCGACGTCACCGGTTTGGTCAAGCTGCGCAATCAGAAAAAGGAAGAGTTTGAGCGCGCCACTGGCTCGAAGCTGACCTTCATGCCGTTCTTCATTCGCGCGGCCGTCGAGGGGCTCCGCGCCTTTCCGACGGTAAATTCTTCCGTAGACGGCACCAATATCGTGTTCCACCGTGAATGCAATATCGGCATTGCTGTCGCGCTCGATTGGGGCCTGATCGTGCCCGTGGTGAAAAATGCCGAAGAGAAGAATTTCCTCGGCCTGCAGCGCGCGATCAACGATCTCGCCGAACGTGCCCGCTCAAAGCGGCTCAAGCCCGAAGAAGTCCAGGAAGGGACATTCTCAATCACAAATCCTGGAGTCTTTGGCGGCCTCATGGGATTGCCGGTCATCAGCCAGCCCAACGTCGCCATCCTTGGATTGGGTACGATTGAGAAGCGTCCCGTAGTCGTGGATGACGCGATCGCTATTCGTTCGATGGTCTACTTGACGCTAAGCTACGACCATCGCGTGGTCGATGGCGCCATCGCGCATCAGTTCATGGGCAAAGTGAAGCATTTCCTCGAAAACTGGACAGAAAGCATTCTGTAGTCCCAATCTGCATGGGGCGGGATCATCTCTCGCCCTATTTTAATCTCGCGCGCCGCGTCTGCGCAATTCCTATTGCAGCCTCATTCGCAGCCTTTCCGCGAATATTTCAGACTGCGGCAGCGTAACCAGGCTGATGTTCTGCTTCTCGAAGAGCCGCAAGATGAATTCGTGCCGCGGATTATCCGGCAACGGGGCTGCTTCTGTAATCGCCGTAACTTCCGAGCTCGAATGGCGCGCGCGAATGCATTCCGCCGTGTAGGCGAGCGCTTTCGCTTGCGCCGGGTCCCTCGTGAGTGAAAATGCCTGGACATATCCGCGTGTGCCATTGAAACGGTAGCCGTAATCGATGCGCATTGGATCTCCCGGTTGCGTGAACTGTTCCGCGCGCACACCTTTCTCCATTTTCGCGAGCACGCGATGCCTGCGAAAGACGTCATTCAGTTTCATTCGGATCCACGCGCGGGTGTTTTCGAGAATTGCCGCGCCGCGCGAAGTCCTGGGAGGAATCGCGACGTGCTCTTGATAAAGGCGGTCAAGCTCCGCGTCGAAATCTTCGGCCATCACCGCCTTGCGCGAGCTGAATTGCAGTGTGCTTGAGAACGTCTGCTCCATTTTCTCGATCCATGTGGCGCTTGCGCCAGTCGAAGTGAGTTCAGTCCGGAAGGAGCCGGAAAGGTTCCGTAGAAACCGGTCATCCGCGCTCGGATGCAGCCGCCGCACGCGCACAATCTCCGCATCCTCTTCAATCAAGCGTGCGCGGGCCAGTTGCTTGCGTGAATCCTCAAGGATAACTCCAACATTCACCCACTCATCGCGCGCAAGATTGGGCACATATCTCAGGACAAGATAGCTCAGCATTTTCTGTTGTTTCGAGTCAGTCATGGATCACTTCCAGTTGGGAAAGGGAACTCTTGATGAATTTCTTGCGCTCAAAATGAGCTCCCGAACGAGCTTGCGTCGGCGGAGCAACTGCTCCAGCAGCCGAAACAGCGCATCCTGGTCGAAATTGTACCATTCGGGCGGAATCTCCCGCGCAATCTCATCGAGTACGCCCTCGTCCATTCGCTTCTCCACGCGTTCAATCCATGGCTCGAATGCCTCCCATCCGCGGACTTGATCGTACACAGCCGAACGCGTGTAAATCCCGCGAAGAGGTGCGTCGGGGAAATTCCACTCTGATGCGTTGAAGCAAAAACCATGATCAATCATGAGCGCGCGGTATCGGTCCGAATCGTGGTCGCACAGAAATATGGCCTGCCTCCCGTTCGTGTTGCAAGTCCATTTGTCGAAAACGAATACTCCGCAGAAATCTGTGAGGTTCTCAACCTGCCGCAGCTGCTCATCCGGCAGAAAGTCGTACACCGCTGTCGTCGCCGGATGCCCTGGATACTGTGAACCGAATTGCAGGCCGGCAGTGCACGGTACGCGGCCTCGGCCGAGTTGCACGCATAGATCGTCGGTCAGCTCTACCATTTCCCGCAAGATTTCCACGATCGCCGCTCCCGCGACCGCTATCCCCATCCTTGCCGCTAACCTCGTTCCAAGCAATTCGTTCGCCAGAATCCGCGTTCCTTGCGGATTATTCTGGAATTTCACGATATAGAATTTCTCATCCGCGCAGCGCACCAGATGCGACTGCGCGCCACCGCGCATCCGGCGTATGTACTGAGTTGCTAGCGGCATCGAGGCGGTATCCTAACAGCCTTGTGCAGCGCAGCGAGAAATGATTTTTCAATTTGGGAATGGACTGCTGAGTTCCACTGATAGGATTGACCTCGAAGTTTCAGTTGGGCACATCGCACACCGGTCGAGTGCCTTACACCTTCAAGCCAATCCAACGCATCAAATCGAGCGCATTGCTCTTGGGCACGACTCCCTCGCGCAGCTTGTAATCGAAACTCATTTCACCGTTCGCAATCTGATCCTCAAAATGAACGTTGCGGATTTTTCCGTCCAGCGTCGCTTCAATTTTCGTCAAGGCCAGATCATGCGTGGTTACAATGCCAATCGCATCTCTTGCCAAGAGAGCCTGCAGCAGCGCTTCCGAGCCAATCTGCCGGTCATGCGAATTCGTTCCCTCGAGAAGCTCATCGAATAGAAACATAAGCGGCCTGCCCTTTTCCGCGAGCGCAGCAACCTGGCGTATCCGCAAGATTTCTGTGTAAAAATTCGAGCGGCCTTCCTGCAGCGAATCCGTGCTGCGAATTCGCGTGCCCAGCGCCATAGAACTCAGCTCCATCGATTTCGCGCGCACTGGAGCCCCGGCATTTGCCAGGACGAAATTGACTCCCACCGTGCGCAGGAGCGTGCTCTTGCCGGACATATTGGAACCGCTGACCAGCAAGACTCGCGTTCCATCCCCAAGTTGCACGGAATTTCTTACGCATCGTGCAGCTGGAATCAACGGATGCCCAAGCTCCTCGCCAGCGAAGAGTGGACAGCCTTCGTCTTCGTCAACAAAGGCTGGAAACGGATCCGCCGGATGCTCGTAAGCGTATGCGGAAACCGAAAGCAGCGCCTCGAATTCCGCTACCGCCTCGATGCACAATCGCACCTTCGACCCAAACCGTTTTCTCCAGAAATCCGCGCTGATGCCGATCTGCACGATGTACAGCAAGGGCAAATCGATAACCTTCATTAACAGGCTGTCTCGCGCATCAATCCAATTGATGATATGCGCCAGCTTCTTTATCCAAACCGACGCGGGCTGCGCCGCACTTCGCAGTTCACTTTGGAAGCCGCGAAGCTTTTCGGAAGTAAAGTGCTCGTTTTCCATCTGTCTCAAGATCTTTGAAAAAATGAGCAGCCCATCTTCATCGCATCCGATTCCGGTGATCGCGGCCTCGGCGCGCTTGCGCAGCAACGCGTACACGCCGCTGTTGATGAACAGCACGACGAAAAATGGCGCGTAGATTCCTGCTGCTACCCACGGCACAATCGCGCCGAGCTGCAAAATCGCCAAAGCAACCGCGGCAACTCTCAATGCGGAATTTGCAATTTGAGGAGGAGTTTCCGCCCACGCCGTTAGGGCCTTCGCGTCCAGACTTCCGGTCAGCCCTGTGTCAAGCAGCGCTGTACTTTCGCGAAAATCCAGCTTTTCCCGAAGATCATTTACATTGGCTTGTCTCTCCCGAATGTCCGACACGCCAGAAGCTGAGGTTAGCCATTTCGCCAGCCGTTCTTCGCCCATCGGTGTCTGCGCCGAGGACAACAGCTCGAAAAGCCCGCCGCGGCCAAAAATATCAAGGTCGTCCGCGTAGATGTGCGCCGCGTCCCGAAATTGATCTCCGGTTGAGCCGCTTCCGCTCCATCGGTCCTCAATTCGCGCGAGTCCGCGCTCGTAAAAAGCCGCAGCGCGTTCCGCTCGTGTGCGAGCGCGAATCGTCAGCTCGTGCCACACTGCCAGCGCGGCATAAAGAGCGACGGGGATTGCGAGCCAATACGCTGACGCGCGATGCATTCCCAGCGAGTACCACGCGAGCACCAGCCCCGCCACGATCACCAACAATTTGCAGTTGCCGATCCGAATGTGAATGCGTTCGCGCTCGGCACGCACCTGCATGCGAGCCTCCTTGCGCGCGGCATATTCCATCACTGGTGCGTTCAGTTGTGTTGCCACGTTTTTCTATTCATGACCCAGGTGCATCCCTCATCGGCCGGGATCAGTCTACATCGAGCGCCGCTGTTCCAGTGCGCCATGATTAAATGCGTGCGCGTCTGCCATGGTCGGTGATTGCGCAATGCTTGACAGCCAGGGGGCATTATTGACGAAGCAGGCTAGATTGTAACTGGAGAGCTTTTTTCTTCAACGGTAAGTCCGGGTCCGAATCGTTCCAAAGCGCCAAAAAGCTCTTTACTCTGTTCAGCGCCTTTTGTCTTTCGCCGATTCGCGCATAATCCTCAGCCAGCGAATATTGATCCTCAAGGCAATCTTGTTGCGGCTCCCACCCTTGCCACCCTATCGGCAAGGCCACAAGCTTCTCATAGGAACTGATCGCCTGGTTAATGTGTCCCGCCTGTTCGTATGTGCGACCCAGGGTGTCGAGTGTCAACGAAACAAGACTGACGGAGCCGCTGCTCTCCGCGTTTTCCAGGTATTTCAACGCTTGATCACTTTCGCCCTTCGCATCTGCAATCTCCGCCCTCAGAATCGCTACATAGGAAGATTGCTCTTCTGATTGCTTGTCTGCAAGAGGCAGTATCTCAGCAAGAATCCTTTCCGCTTTCACTACGTCCCCGGCCCGCGCATACGCCTCGCCCACAAGCGATCCGTAATCGACCTTGGCTTCTAATGCGGGGAAGCTGGCCATAATGAGGTCCAGTTCGGCAATCTGCTCCTGCTTGCGTCCTTCTCCAGCGGCAACCGAGGCAAGTAAGTAACGAACCCTCGCCTCTGAGAAAGTGCTCTTGGCTGTACTATCGATCTTAAGTGCCATTTGCAGGTACTTCTGCCCCTCCCGGTAATCGCCGCGATAGAGGTCAAGAAGCCCAAGCGATCGGAGTCCCTGCTCTTGAAGCCTTGGATCCTTTGACAAGCTCGAGAAAAACTGTTCGGCCCTGCTGATCTGACCGTCTTCAACTAACGTGAACCCATATTCCCGGCTAATATCCCCTGCAACTTGAATACGAGGATTAATCTTGAACGCTTGATCGTAAGCTGCGAGGCTAGCTGTCAGCTGCCCGACCGAATGATACGCGGTCGCCATATCGACATAAGTGTTAGCGTTGTTGGGTTCTATGCGCAGGATCTGCTGGTCCTGCGCTATACCTTCAGCGGAGTGGCCGTTCGTCCGCAGTAGCCGCGCATAGTTGAAGCGCATCTGCAAGTCATCAGGGTATTCCTGGAGATAGCGTTCATACCGTTGCATCGCTTCTGGAACGTAGCCTCGGTCCTCTGCATATTCGGTGTCGATGATCTCGCGTTCGCGGGGCGTCACCCTCGAAGCATTCGCCAGTGCTTTCTCGTAGAACCTCTGCCCATCGCTATACCGGTTGTAGATGAAACTGTAATAGGCACCGCCCAATGCAGCGTTCGCCATCGCGAAATCAGGATCGATCGCGACTGCCGCCTGAAAACTCGCAAGCGCTTCGGCGTATTTGCCGGCATGCCACAGCAGCTTCCCGTTCGAATAGTCCTTCAACGCCTGCAAAGAGGGAGTCGTCGCCTGCTCCAGCGGCATCTCCGCGCGATGAATCTGATACAAAGACTCGCCCAGATCCTGCCGAACTTCTCCCGAGATTTTGTCCAGCGCATCGAGCAGATGATTCTCGCCATCGGACCGTTCCGAGTAGGCACGCACGGTGTCGTCGGTCAACGGATCGATGAGTTGGGCCGTAACCTCGTATTCCTCGCCTGTGCGCGTGACGCTCGTGGCAATTAAACCGCGAATATTTTCGCGCTGGCAGATCTCCCGGCCCACGGCCCTCGAAATTCTCTCGTTTACACCCCTCCCCATCATCTGAAGCACGGGCCCCAACTGGTCATGAGGGAACACATTCACTTGGCGCGATTGCTCCAAGCTGACCCGAAACGCCGTCCCCAGTGCATAATCGAAACGCGCGTCGCCCGTCTGGTTTTCAAAATCGGTAACGAGTACTGCATCGGTTCGGCTGAAGGAAAGCGCCGGGCGCCCGTGCAGCAGCCAATCTGCCAATCCGCCGAAGATCACCAGCGCGACTGCCCCGAACGCCAACAAACTCGCGAATCCCGTTCGGGACCGTTTGTGCAGCATGGGATCTCGCGCCATCGTCGCGTCCACACACACGGGACTTGCCAGAGACGCGCTTGTCCCAGCCTGCGCACTGTTCTCGCTCACTTCCGTAATTGGCGAGATAAACCGGTAACCTCTCCTCGGAATAGTTTCAATGAATCGCGGATTCTCCGATTCATCGTCAAGTATCTTGCGGAGCTTGTTCATCGCGGCATTAAGGCTGTCTTCAAAGCCGACAAAGGTGCCGCTAGGCCACAGACGCGCTCCCAGCTCTTGCCGCGTAAACATCTCCCCAGGCCGTTCCAGCAAAATCGCCAGCAGCCGGAAAGGCTGGTCGGAGATTTTCAGTCGGATTCCATTCTTTCGCAGTTCACCCGCACTCATGTCGCATTGATAAACGCCGAAGGAGATCACGCGCCGAGGAGCGGGCTCATTCATTCTCATGTACCCGGATGATCCTGTAGCTGAATTTTAACATACTCGCGCCCTTTCGCCCGACATGATTCAGTTAGGGCTTTCCTCATTCTCGGCGTTGTTTCTCAATCGGTAATCTATTTTGAGAGCAGGAAATCTGACACCGAAGCCCTTCAGGCGCGAATCCATCGTTGATGCCTCTCAATTTTCGGGCGTATCCTTGCTCGTGTGGCGCAGAGTTGCGCGCAGTTCGCGTGGCTGAGCGAGATGTTTCGGTGACCTCAGTGCGGCTGCTGTCTGCTTTTCTTCGGAGCCTTCGCAGCAATCGAAGACGACACTATTGCAAAACCCCGTCCTAAGCTACAATGCAGCAAGAAGTTGATCTTCGGAGAGGTGGCCGAGAGGCTGAAGGCGGCGGTTTGCTAAACCGTTGTAGGGCCAAAAGCCTTACCGGGGGTTCGAATCCCCCCCTCTCCGCCAGAATTCGTTTTTCCCTTGTAAATCGCTGATTCCCACGCCCCGACTTCTCCGATCTCAGGGGATTCGAGGGTTGGTCGGTGGCCTTTTCAGTCCGTACCCGCAGTGCTGAAAGTGATCGTCGCCGATCCGGCCATGATCGAAGCGTACAAGGCCGGGGTTCTAAGCAGGGGGTCAGTCTTTCCCGATGGCTCCGAAATCGTGAAGCTCGAATGAAAGCCGAAGAAGAGCACAGAAGCTCAGTTCCCCGTGGGCGTGTCGGACGTGTCTACGCAGGCTTTCGTGATGGAAAAAGGCAGCAAGAGATTTCCGAAACCGGCGGTTGGGGATCCGCGGTGTTCAACTACGATGCCGCGTTGGACAAGTTCACAGCCGATCCCAGCTCCGCAGACTGCGGAAACACATGCTACTCGGCCGCAAAGATGAAGGATTACATCTTCCACCCGAACGGAGAAGCGCTGAACTCGAGTCGTAGATTCCGATTCCCCTAAGCCAGTTAGCTTCTCGTCAGACTGAAGGTTCAAGATGAATGATCAACTAACGAACGAGGAACCTCTTAGCATACGCCGGGTCTATGTTCGAAGAAGGACTTTGTAGGCTTGATTAAAGCAAGTCGTGATTGCAGGCATTACTCCTGTCCAATTCATCTCGACACCTCGATCGTCACTGACTTGCGGAGCACAAGAGAGAACCACGAAATCGCGGCATGCTTGCCCCGTTCGGCGCTACTGCGTCGGAACAAAGAGTTCTAACCTGACGTGCCACGAAACCGACTGGCCTGGCTGGAGAAAAACCATTCCCGTGTTTCTTTTGCCCCAGGTCTTGGTATTGAATGGATCGGCCAGGTTGAATTGCGGCTCTGTGACGACGTAATCCTTGTCGGGCGGGGCATAGACTTGGATCGCTTTGATTTGAGGCGACATGCCGATCAAGCGGAGGCCATAATGAGCGGCGGGATCGGTGATTTCGATAACCACGTTGCCGGCGGGGTCGCGCTTCAGATCTGTAAAGCAATCGTCCATGTACAAGGTCGGACCCAGCGCGGCGCCGTTGGGAGCAGTGAAATCATAGGGTGTGTCCTTTACGGAAACGATTTTTCCGGTGGGGAATACATCGTCGTAATTGTTGACCAGGGTCCGCATATCCGCCGGCACATGCAATCTCGACTGCGCTCGCTGGCCGCTGGGGAAACGGAAATAAGGATGAAAGCTAATGGCCATGGGCAGACGCTCGTCGCCGACGTTTTTTGCGGTAACGATGACGTCCAAAGCGTCGCTCTTCAAAATCATCCGCACGCCGACGTCAGTCTTGGAAGGCCAGTGCCCGCCGAAGTCGCCCCCGTGCAAGAGAGCTGACACGGATGATTCTCCAGGGCCGTTGTGCTCTCTCACGTCCTGAAAATGGGCGGACATTATCAAGCCGTGCATTGCATGGACTTCCGCTCCGGGTTTCTTCCCTTTCCAGTTCGCGGGAAGAGACATTATTTTGCCGTCGATCATGGTTTCGATCGTCTTGCCGTCAGCGGACAGTTTTCCTCGGATACGATTCGGATACGGAAGGAGAATTGCGCCGCCCATGGAAAAGCTCTTGTTACCAAACGCATCATTGTGATTTTCAAGAAGGTCTTTGGCGCCTTGCAGGTCCGGAGCATCGAGCAGGTCGATGTCTCCTTTGTCGGGCAAATAGGCCTTCACCTGAAGCAAATTCATGCCGTTTCCCGGCAGAATGACGGCTTCGAGAAAACTCGGTTTGGTTTTATCAACCGCTTTTGGCCGCGTCAAAATCACCGCGGGTTCACCGCCGATCCGGATTGTTGACGACGTTTCGGTAGATAGCATGGCACCCGACTTCGCAGGCCGACCCTTGGATGCGAGGCTCGGAACCGCCTGCAAGGAGATGAGAGCAATAGCTAAGCAAAAAAAGGCGAGGATTTTCGGACTCACCGCCAAAGGTAAAGTAGTATTGAGTAAACGTTTTCTCATAATTTGGTCTATCAGCGATCCGGGCCTTTCGAGGAATTCTTATAGCGAAATTTTAAGGCTCAAAGCAAGTTTTTTTTCGACGAAGCCGACGAGGCTGAGGTCGCAGACTTAGCGATTTGGCCTCTTGACCGGTAAACGTTTCCAGCGTAATACATTTGCCGAGCCTGGGCCGTTTGATCGGTAGCTTGCGGTTTTGTGGTCTGCTCTTTGCGCGTCTGCTTGATTTTAATGATCCGGAGTCAACATGAAAACCAAGGAGATCGGAAGACGGGGATTATTAAAGGGCGGCGCTGTGGCGATGCTTGGCGCTGCTGCTGGCCCATTCGGTTCGCTGCTTCGCTCGTGGCCGATTGTTTCACAGGAACAGGTTGCAACAGCGGAAGCGGCGGGTACTGCCAGAATCAAAATCGACTTTGATCGCAGAATCGGCACGATTGATCGCAATATTTATGGCAATTTCACCGAGCATCTGGGCCGCTGCATTTACGGTGGCATATACGAAGAAGGATCTCCGCTGTCCGATTCCGATGGATTTCGCAAGGACGTCTTGCAAGCGGCAAAGGCCATGCGCGTTTCGGTGCTGCGATGGCCGGGCGGAAACTTCTCGTCGGGATACAACTGGAAAGACGGTATAGGTCCAAAAGATCAGCGGCCGCGACGCTGGGATACGGCGTGGCAGGAGGAAGAGTCGAACCGCTTCGGCACGGATGAATTTATAGAGTACTGTCGCAAGCTCTCCGCTGAGCCTTATATTTGCGTAAACATGGGAACCGGCACGATGCAAGACGCAGCCGATTGGGTGGAGTACTGCAACGCGACCACGGACACCTATTGGGCCAACCTTCGAAAGAAAAACGGCCATGCCGAGCCATACAACGTGAAGTATTGGGCCCTCGGCAATGAGGTTTACGGAAGCTGGCAGGCAGGGCACAAAGACGCCGTGGAGTATGCAGCCGACGCGGTGGAGTTCGGGAAAATGATGCGCTGGGTAGATCCCACCATTAAGCTGGTTGCGTGTGGAGGGCCGGGAGTTGATTGGAATTTTCCTGTCCTCGAGAAGCTGGTTTACTTGGTGGATTACATTTCGCTGCATCACTACGGGGGAAGTCTGGATACAGCCAAAGAATTCAACGACGCCTACGAATTTGAAAAACAGGTGCAGACTCTGGATGCCGTAATTACCGCAGTAATGTCGAGAACGGACAAGAAAGAGCGAGTGGCCATTGCCGTCGATGAGTGGAATATCTGGTTCCGGTCTTGGTTTCATCGCGGAGACAATCACATGCTTGAGGAAATTTACAATTTGCGGGATGCGCTTTGGATTGCCTCAGGACTCAACATGTTTCATCGAAACTGCCGGACCGTCAAGCTGGCGGATGTAGCGCAACTGGTGAACGTGATCGCGCCGATCATGACCAACGAGACTGGCTTGGTCTTGCAGACAACCTACTATCCACTGCAGCTTTACACCGATCACTGCGGCGATGTGGCGTTGGATGCGCTCGTGCGGTCAGACACATTTCCCGGACTGCCCGACGTGCCTTATCTGGATGTTTCCGCAACAACAGACGGCGGAAATCAGAAGTTGACGCTGGCGGTTGTGAATCGTCATCCAACGGCTGACATTTCGGTGGAAATTGAGATTGAGGGATTTAAGCCCCGATCGTCCGGAAGCTTATATGAAATCAACGGACCGAGCCTGGATGCGACCAATACTTTCGCAAATCCAAACCAAGTCACAGCAAAGCGCAAGTCGTATTCAGGTGCGGGCACGGCATTTCGGCAAACGTTCACAGCGCACTCCGTCAGCGTTATGACACTGCAAGCGTGATTCACACTCGCGCAGGTCGCTCAAACCTGCAAGGATTCGAAACCGTTTTTCTGGGCCTCAAGCCTTGACGGTCTGATGTTGGTCGGATTGTTGGCGAGTTTCCTGCGGAGTGTTGGCTTCTTTCGCGATATTGATGAGGCTGGGCAGCGCGTCGCCGAAAGCTGTGGCAGCGCTCGGGTTACCGAAGTCAAAGTAGGCCCGCCGGTAAAGGTCATAGAGTCGATCGTAGATGCTTTCCGTCTTCGCTTGTGGATGATAAACCCTGTGTGGCGGACAGACCTTTTCCTGCGCCTCTTCAATCGATTTGAATGTGCCCGCAGCGAGGAAAGCGAATATAGCGGAGCCGAGACTCGTGACTTTACGGCTGGGAACGAGAACTGGGCGTCGCAAAACGTTTGCGTAGACCTGGTTCAGGACGGGATTGTTTTGTGGAATGCCGCCTGAATTGATGACTCGTTCGATGCGTACTCCGTGCTCGGCCATGCGGTCCAGAATCACGCGCGTGTGAAATGCAGTCCCCTCGATCGCTGAAAATAGCTCGTCCTGTGCTGTATGATGCAGATTCCAGCCAATCGTGATCCCACGAACGTTAGCGTTGACGAGCACGGTGCGATCGCCATTATCCCAAGTGATGCGCAATAAGCCAGTCTGGCCCGCCGTGTATTTTTCGAGTCCTGCGCTCAATTGCGAAATCGTGGTGTGTGCGCGGCGCGCGATGGCGTCAAAAATATCTCCTGTCGCCGAAAGTCCCGCTTCAATGCCGGTATATCCGGGATGAACGCTTCCTTTCACGATGCCGCAAACTCCGGGCACGAGCTGTGTTTCACGCGTGATGCCGATGATGCAAGTTGATGTTCCGACGACGTTGACAATGTCTTTTTCGCGGGCGCCTGCGCCAATGGCGTCCCAGTGCGCATCGAAGGCGCCCACCGGAATCGGAATGCCGGCGCGCAGGCCAAGTCTTTCCGCCCAGACGGACGACAACTTTCCAGCAATTTTCTCGGAAGTTTCATACCTGCCCTGCAGCTTTTCGCGCACGCCCGTGAACAGCGGGTCAATCTTAATTAAAAATTCCTCGGAGGGTAGGCCGCCAAAATCCGGGTGCCAGAGCCACTTATGGCCCATCGCGCAGACGCTGCGCTTGGCTTCTGAGGGTTGCGGAATGCCGCAAAGCGTTGCGGCTACCATGTCGCAGTGCTCAAACGCACTGGCGAACTGGCTCTGCTTCGACGGATTGTGACGAAGCCAATGAAGCAGCTTGGCAAAACCCCATTCTGAGGAATAAACGCCGCCGCACCATTGAATTGCCCCGAGATGTTGCCGATGAGCCATTTCAGTGATTTCAGCGGCTTCGGATTTGGCGCGGTGGTCGCACCAAAGGTAGTAGTCGTCCAGCGGGGCCATCTGCGCGTCCACAGGAATGACGGACGAGCCAGTGGTATCAAGGGCAATCGCTTCGACTTGATCACCCGAGATAGCAGCTTCCTTAATAGCTGCGTGGGTGGCCGCGACGATCGCACGCATGTGGTCTTCGTGGGACTGAGTGGCGAACTCCGGGTCTTCGCGCTTGCGATGCAAGGGATACTCGGCGACTGCCGACCCGAGCGTTCCTCGGTCGCTATCCACGATAGACACGCGAACACTTAGAGTTCCGAAATCAACGCCAGCTACGACCGCCATGGAGAGTAGTCCTGATCCTCAGTTCGCGTGCCGATACATGTCCCAGCCAAGATAACGGGTGACTGCCTCGTGAACCGAATCGGCAACGGAAGAAAAATTAGCCGCGACGTGATGTTCGAAACCGTTCTCACAGATATAACGCAGCAGTGACTGCATCTTTGGAATTTCCACGACACCCGCGCCGCCGAAGGTTTCCAGGGGATCGTCTGTAAACTTGCCGCCGCCGGTGTAGCCTCGCATACGTCCGGCGCGATCGTCAGTGGAAAAGCGCGCGAAAGTCATTGCTCCAGGTCTGACAAGGCCCACGCATGTGCCGAACGTATTCTCCTTGCCAACGGTTCCGGCAATAATCGCCTGGTAGTCCATCTTAGGCTCCTTAAGAAAATGCTTGGGCAGGTTGCTGCAGTGAAAACAGACAGCTTTATCGGGATTATCGCCGTAATTGTTGTTCCAATCGAGAAGGGCGCTCGGTGTTTCAGATGCGAGGCGCAACGCATGCATGCTCAGCACACCGCAGATATCGACTTCGCAGGCGCTAGACATCAAATCGTCGCTCATCATGCTCATCACCGTGCACGGAACAACGCCAAGGTTCTCTTCAATAGAGGTCCAGCACTGAATGGCGCTGATGGTGACATCAACTTGCTTCATCCATCCATCGATAACAGCGCCGAGCTTGGCCATTTTCAGCAATGCGGCTTTGGGAACATCGTTGGTCGATACGTATTTTTCGATGGAACGCAACTTGGCTTGTGCAGAATCATCTGAGTCCTTCATTCGTTGAATACGGCCGAGAACTTCGGAAAGGTCCAGTGTTTCGACGGAAATTCCTTGCGACTCCAATATCTTTTCGCTATAGCGGACTGTGTTGAATGCCGCCGGTCGCGCTCCGATGCTGCCAATGCGCAATCCTTGCAAACCTCGCACTACCCGGCAGACCGCAGCGAACGATTTCAAATCCTTCTTGAACTCCGGTGAAGTGGGAGAAACCGTGTGAGAGGAAGTGAGCGAGTAAGGAATGCGGTACTGAGTGAGATTATTGCATGCGGACATTTTGCCGCAAAAGCTATCGCGCCGGTGGGAAATAGACATTTTTGAGGGCGTATCGGGTGTGGCTTGAACAAGAACGGGAACACACAGGCGAGAGAGGCGAATCGTATCGGCAATGGCCCTTTCATCGCCGAAGTTAGGCAGTGTCACGATGATTCCATCGATGTCTTCACCGCGAGAGCGAAAGAGCTCCGCGCAGCGTTTTGCCTCCTCGTGTGTCTCCACGGCTCCATACCGGCTTTGCTCAGGCGCGAGCGAAACAACTTCGATCCCGGCTTCTTGCAAAACTTGGATCATTTCTTTTCGGCCAGACTCGGCCAAATGGCCCGGAAAAAAGCCACGATTACCAACAATCAAACCCATGGTCATCTTGTTCTGCATTCAGGGCCTCTTAAGAACACAATCCGGCCGGTAACATCAGCTTGTCTTGTGACCCGCCTGGCCGTAGTACGCTTTGCTTCCGTGTTTGCGGAAAAAATGTTTATCGTGCAGGGCGGAAGATAGCGGCCCGGCATCCTTCTCCAGCACTGTCGTGTAATAAGCCATTCGAGCGATTGCCTCAAGAATGACGGCGTTGTGAGCGGCCTCGGCGACGTTCGCGCCCCAACAAAATGGTGCATGGCCCCGGACAAGCACGGCCGGAACACTAACAGGATCTAATCCATGAAAGGCCTTGCAAATTGCCAAACCCGTATTTTTTTCGTAGTCGTGCGCAATCTCTTGCGCCGTCAGATCCGAGGTTACTGGGACCGGCCCGTGGAAATAATCTGCATGCGTCGTGCCCAGGCAGGGAATAGCGCGACCCGCTTGCGCCCATGCCGTCGCAAATTCGGAATGCGTATGCGCGACGCCGCCCACGCTCGAAAATTGCTGATACAAAACCAGGTGGGTCGGCAAGTCGGACGATGGACGGAACCCCCCCTCGATTATCTTGCCCGACAAATCCGTCACGACCAGATCTTCGGCCGTGAGCTTCTCGTAAGGCACGCCGCTGGGTTTGATAACAACAAGACCTCTCTCACGCTCGATTGCGCTGGCATTTCCAAAGGTGTAGAGGACCAATCCCCGACGGACCAATTCGAGATTGGCTTCACAAACCTCTTTTCGCAGCTGTTCAAGCAACATTCCGGAACC
>JASHYE010000122.1 GCA_030043155.1 Candidatus Acidiferrales bacterium
CATCTGCGACGCCGGGTAGGGGAAGTTGAAGTCCGCTGGCATCACGCCGATCACTCGATACGGTGCTCCATCCAGCTCAATCGAACGCCCGATCACTTTCGCATCTGCGCCAAACGTGCTTCGCCAGAACGCATTACTCAGAACCACAACTTTTCCTGCCCCAGCTCGGTCCTCTTCCGGACGAAATGTCCGCCCAATCTCCGGCGGAACGCCGAGCATGGGAAACAGCGTCGCGGATGCGTTTATTGCATCCACATGCTGCGCCGCGCCCGCGCCTGTCATCGTGAAGTCATTGAAATAGTAAGCTGCGGTCTCGCTGAAAATTTCATGGTGGGTGCTGAGGTCCGTGTAGTCGGGTCCGGAGGTGACAGTTGTTGCCAATTGCGAGCCGGGAAACTCGTTGTGCACAAAAACGAGAGCGCTGGCATCGTGGTAGGGAAGCGGCTTCAGAATCGCGTCATACAAAACCGCGAAAACCGCGGTGGCTGAGCCGATGCCGATCGCCAAAACAGTTACGGAAACAATTACGAGAGAGAGGCTTTTTCGAATCTGACGAAGGCCATACTGAATATCCGTCAAGAAATCCGCGAGGACATTGCGCATTTGCGGCCCTCCGAAAATTCCAATCGATTAGATTCTCTGTTTGGTCACAACCATTACGTATGGACGCGGCACACCGCAAAACGTTATTTGTCTTCTGAAACGGATTGTTCGATGCGCCAGGCCAGCGCGGGAACGTTGCGAATATATCAGACGGCCGCCCTCACGCCGGCAGTGCATTTCCTTCCACCGACCAGTTCAGCGAATACAATGAACTGTTTGTGGCTACGAACGCGTGTTTGGACGGCTCGATCACCAGGCCAACGATGTTATTTCCGCTCAGCGCCAGCTCCGCTCTTCCATCGCCCGAAATGCGCACCACGCCACGTTTGCCAGCGAGCGAAGCCGCAACATATAAATTCCCCGCGCTGTCGAAAGCCATTCCCTGTGGACGGCCCAGCCCTTTATAAAACACCTGCACTTCGCCCGCGGGGCTAATTCGGTACACGCGATCAAAACTCGAAGTGGTTGGCCCACTCACGTACAAGTCGCCGCCGGGATGAAACGCGAGGTGATAAGCCGACATTGACGGCTCAAGCGTCGCAAACACAAAAATCTGCCGGTCCGCACCAATTTTGAAAATCGTTCCGCTGCGGTCTCCCACGTAAAGATTCCCCGCATGATCGAACGCCAGTCCGGTCGCGATGCCCATCCCTTCCACCCACTGCTCGCTTTTTCCGTCCAGCGTCACGCGATGCACCGTGCCATCGCTGCGGCACGACACATAGAGCGCTCCGTCGCGCCCCAGCGCCAGTCCGGTAGGATTCATGAGTTGCGTGACATAAGGTTTTACCGTGCGGCTTGGCGTCACCCGATAAAGCGAAACAGGCACTTTCTGCCCGCGCTGTCCGCTGAAAGTGACGTATACATTTCCTTCGCCGTCCACCGCGGGATTCGCTACCGGGTTCAGATTGTCCGCGATCAACGCTCCCAGCGCGATAGGGAACGGGTGACTCGACGCCTCGCCTGCTTGCACGCGCACTGCGTCGCTATCCGCATCTTCCGGCACGCGCGCGACCAGCACGTTCGACGAAGCCAGCAGCACGCTTCCCGCCGCGCTCCCGAAGCGCACCTCCGGCCTGGCGTGGTCTCCGCCCGTGAATCCCGCGCCTTGTATCGTGATTTCGCCGCCGGGAATCGCCGCGTCTGGCTCCACGCGTTCAATTTTCGGTATGCCGTTCGTGTTCAATCGGGACTCCACGCAAATTTATAAGCCTACGGCTCGCGCTATCCACAGCCCAATCGCGGCGTAAACTCCTGCCATCCAGTCGTCTGCCATGATGCCCCAGCCGCCGCGCCACGATTCCATCTGCCGCGCCGGGAAAGGCTTCCAAGTATCGAATCCTCGAAAAAGTATAAAACCGAGAACCAAATATTTCCAGTTGAGCGGTGCGAGCGCCAGCAAATACGTCAAAAATTGACCGGAAACTTCGTCAATCACCACAAATTGCGGATCTTTTCTGCCCGAAAATCTGGCCACGCGCCCGGATGCGATCACTCCGATTGCGGCGATGACCACTGTAATCGCTACTCCGATCAAGAAACGCGAGGACAAGACGGGGTATGTCTTGTGAAGATAGACGTCGTATGCCTGCGATGCAGGTATGCCCGCGATAATGTAGAGAATAACTCCAACCAGCGAGCCCCAAGTTCCCGGGGCTGCCGGCAAATAGCCCGCGCCTCCCGCGGTTCCCAAAAACAACGACAGCCACGGCTTGCGCGTCGCAGTGAGCGCCGGCCCCTCAGAATTGGCATTCATGATTTGTCATCATCGTGGATTGGTGGCTGCGGATTTTCCGGCTCCGATTCGTCAATCGCCGGGCCGTTCACTCTGTATTTTTCGCTGGACCAGTTTCCCAAATCAATCACGCGGCAGCGCTCGCTGCAAAACGGAAAGTCCTTGTCATTTTCCGAATCGGTCGGCTTTTTGCAAATCGGGCAGCGCGACTCCATCGTGACTCCATCAAGATCCTCGCCTGAACTTTACTTCAATTACGCCACTGCTCGCCCGCCACAATCATCACGCCGCAGTCGTCATGCCGCAGCATCATGCCAAGATTGCAAATGGCTGAGCCGCCACTTCCGCCGGCGGCATTGCTGGTACTTCCGAAATAATTCCTGTGGCACGCCCCACCAAATCGTAATCCTGCGCGCCTGTAATCCGAACGCGCGCCATCGTCCCCGGGGCAGGCAGTTGCGCCGCGTCGTTCGCGCCGCAAATATCCGTGATGTAAATCTTGCCGTCAATTTCCGGAGCCATTCCCTCCAGCCGCGCCTGCCACACGAACTCCGAATCCGCCGAAGGCCCTTCCAGCATCGCGGGGAAAGCCTTTCCAACTTTGGCGCGCAATTTCTTCTTGGAAATCTTCTGCTGAATGGCCATCAATTCATCGCGCCGCCGCGCAATCGCCTCCGCATCCACCTTTTCATCATACGCAAAGCTCTTCGCCGTTTCCTCGTCCGAATACGCGAACACGCCCATCCAATCGAACTTCGCCTCGCGCACAAGATCGCACAAGACTCGAAAATCCTCTTCCGTTTCGCCCGGAAACCCCACAATAAATGAAGTTCGCAACGAAACTCCCGCAATCGTCCCGCGAATCCGCTCCAGCATTTTCAAAAACGCATCCGCATTCGACCCGCGCTTCATTCGCGCCAGAACGCTGCGGCTCGCGTGTTG
>JASHYE010000123.1 GCA_030043155.1 Candidatus Acidiferrales bacterium
TGGGTCGAAGCCTATTTCCCGAAGTACGGATGGATCACGTTTGATCCCACTCCGCCCGGCGAGGCCAAGCACACTGGACTATTTTCGCGCGCCGGAATGTATTGGGATTGGCTTCAGCTCAGTTGGAATGAATGGGTAATCAACTACGATTTCACTCACCAGCTTTCGCTGGCGCACAACGTTCGCGACTCTTCGCTTTCCTGGTCGGAGCGCGTTTCAAACTACTATCGCGAAAAGCGCCGCCACGCCGTGAATACTTTGCAAGCGTGGCAAGCGCGGCTCTCCCGTTCGCCGTATGCGCTCCCCGGCGCGCTGATTTTTCTGCTCGCGCTGCTGATTTATTTTCGTGGACGCGCCCTTGGCGGATTCGTTGCTGTTCGCTGGAAGTTGCGCGCGCGCCGCAATGGCCTGCTGCCTCCTGCGCTCGCCGCATTCGAATATCGTCAGATGCTGCGCTTGCTCGAACGCCGCGGCTGGCGCAAATCCCCGGCGCAAACGCCCTTGGAATTTGCCGCTTCGATTCGCGTTCCGGAATTTGCCGGGCCCGTCCGCGAGCTCACTGATCTGTATCAATCCGCGCGCTTCGGCGACGCGTCCGTCGACGCCCGCCGCGTTTCGTCGCTGCTCGCCGCCCTCAAATCCTCCCGGCATCGAACCTCGCGGGTGACGTTCAAAAAACACGCATAGAGAATAGAGAACACGACGCGAGTGGTTTTCAAGTGAGTGCTTTGCATAGTCTAGGCACTCTTCTGCTTAATTTGAACAACCTTGGCTGTTGGCTTCCTCGCAATCTTTCCGGCCTTCAAACGTGCTTCGTACGGCTCTTCCTTGGTTTCAAGCTGCCTCGTCATGTACGTTTGGAGCCAGTGTTTATCGAGTTTGTTTTCGCCTCGTAGCCTTTCAACAATTGAAGTTGGGTGCATTAGAAGCACGTACTTAAATTCCTGATTGCCACTGCCATGGACTTTGATGAATCCGTGCTTCTCAAGAAGAAGGATATGCTCTCGCCAAGTTCGTATAGCCCGATTTCCGACGTATCCTGCGCCATATGCGTGCTCACCTTCGTGTTTCATTTCGATCACGCCGCCTCCGAGATGCCGCGCCCATAGTTCCAAATACACGCGAGCGGCATTTCCTTTTGCGTCGATTGTCTTTGATACGAGGTGAAGAATGAGAGGCAACGTCCGAGGGGCCTGAAAAAAGCCTTTTTCACTCTCTCCAGTCCAAGCGTCTTCGCGGCGCCAAAACGTTTTTCGGATCTTTTCTCTTAATTCTGCACCACGAGTCCTGTTCATTTTAGAAAACGCCTCCATTCAAATTTTTAATCGCGCGCGGGAAGGCCAGCAGGGTGCACTCTTGCTGGCCTCACCTTCGCAGAGCGTGCGCCGGTACAAGTGGCGTGCGTCCTACGATGAGGAAATTCTGCCATCCGAGGGTGCCGCGAATCGAGGTCGTAATTCCGCAGAGAACCTCGATAAGAGTTCAACTTATGTACCAATTCGCTTGAGATGCAGCGTATTTACGCGACCAGCGTTGGCCTAACGGCGAAAATTCGCGTGATATTTTCCCTCGCCAACATGAAATATGTCAAATTGCCTTATTTGATGGTCTATGCAAACCTGAGAATGCTGTTTTTGCGTGTCCCCAGTTTCTATAGTGTCTAGCGTTTCCGTTGGTGTCTAGGGTTTCCGGGGTATCGTGAGTGGAGGGGGGAGGGGAGGAGACTCCCGAAAACAAAGCTCAGTAGCCTTGCCTCCACGTTATTTAATTTCCAGGACCTCCTTTTCTTTCGTGGCGGACAAATCCTCCACCTTTTTCGTCTCGGCGCGCGTCATCTCCAGCTCATCCAGCGCGCGCTTCCGCATTGTGGGTCGTGGTTTCAACCGCGACAAAACGATTGCTGTTTTACGCTTCCTATCGCGCGCTTCACCCGCGCGAAGTAGTACCCGAAGCGCGGAACAACTGCGCTCGCTAACTAGGCCAAGCCTACTTAATCTCCATCACTTCTTTTTCTTTTGACGCGGACAAATCCTCGACCTTTTTCGTCTCGGCGTGCGTTAACTTCTCCAGCTCGTCCAGCGCGCGCTTCTTGTCGTCTTCGCTGATTTTCTTTTCCTTTTCGAGCTTCTCGACGTGCTCTTTGATGTCGCGCCGGATATTCCGCACCGCCGTGCGATGGTTCTCCAGCACTTTGTGAATCATCTTCACCAGATCTTTTCGCCGCTCCTCCGTCAGCGCGGGAATCGGCACGCGCAGCACTTTTCCATCGCTCGTGGGATTCAAACCGAGGTCCGCGGTGCGAATCGCTTTGTCAATCAGCGGCACCGCCGTCGGATCCCACGGTGCAATCATAATCATGCTGGGATCGGGCACGGACATTGTCCCCAGTTGGTTGATGGGCATCGGCGTTCCGTGATAATCCACGCGCACATTATCGAGCAGCGCCGTGTTTGCGCGGCCCGTGCGCACCGCCGCCAAATCCTTGCGAAAATCCTCCACCGCTTTTTCCATTCTCGATTTCGCCTGCGCCAGCGCGTCTTTTGTATTCGCCACCGTTGTCATCTTTGAACCTCAATGCCTTTCAATAATCGTGCTCCACTCCTGTTTGCCGCTTCCAGCCTCCAGATCACGCTGTCACTATCGAACCAACATTCTCTCCCATCACCACGCGCTGCAAATTGCCCGCAACGTTCATATTAAAAATCCGAATCGGCATTTTGTTGTCCATGCACAGCGAAATCGCCGTCGAATCCATCACCGAAAGCCCTTTTTGAATCACGTCCAAATAAGTAATTTTGTCGAACATTTTCGCGCCCGGCACTTTCTCTGGGTCGGCGTCATATACGCCGTCAACGCGTGTCGCCTTCATGATTACGTCCGCCTTGATTTCCATCGCGCGCAAAGCCGCCGCCGTGTCAGTGGAAAAATACGGATTGCCCGTGCCCGCCGCAAAAATCACGATGCGCTTTTTTTCCAGGTGCCGCGTCGCGCGCCTGCGAATGAACGGCTCCGCGACCTGATGCATCTCAATCGCGCTCATCAGCCGCGTGTGGCATCCCACTTTTTCCAGCGCATCCTGCAACGCCAGTCCATTGATCACCGTCGCCAGCATGCCCATGTAATCGCCAGTCGCGCGGTCGATCGAAAAATTCTTCTGTCTTCCTCCGCGAAAAATATTTCCGCCGCCGACCATGATGGCCGTCTCCACACCCAGCAAATTCACATCATTCAGTTCGCGTGCGATTCCCGCAACCGTTTCCGCGTGAATCCCCGAGCTGAGCGGCCCTTGCAGCGATTCACCGCTAAGCTTCAGCACAATTCGCCGATAGACCGGCTCTTTTGCCGTCGCTCGCGCATTCGCAACCATGTTCGATGTGCTCACTCGCCCCGTTCCTCTCGATTTCGCATCCCCACGCCACTCATTAGCTCAACGCGCGCCTGCGAATTCGCGTGGCCAGCAACCGCGTGCAAAAACTTCGCACGCATTCTAGCAGAGATTTTTCTCCTCGGCACATTTCCTGCTGCCATTTCACAATTCTCAATCGTTGAATTGGTTTTTGCTTTCTCCTTTCCTCGCCACTCGCTTGCCTCGCCGCAGCTTGCTCGCCCGGGCGGGCCTTGGCGAAGGCGGGCCACTCGCCACTGCTTTTTATTCCCCTTGCGCTTCGACAAGAACTGCTGTACCGTCCTGTAGAAGTAACAAGGGAGAGGACGAAATATGTCAGAAAGCCACTTGGAACTGCCGCAGGGGACGCTCGATCTGTTGATTTTGCGCACGCTGGCCCTCGAGCCTCAGCACGGCTGGGCCATCTCCGAGCGCATTCACCAAAT
>JASHYE010000124.1 GCA_030043155.1 Candidatus Acidiferrales bacterium
TGAACTTCTCGGACATTGGGATCAGCGGAAATGCGTCAGTGCGCGATTTGTGGTTGCACAAAGACCTGGGTACATTTAGCGGAAATTTCAGCGCCTATGTACCGATGCACGGTGTGGTGCTGGTGAGAATCACGGCGAAGTAGCGGCCGCGTTTGCACGATTCTCAACGGACGGTCGAGCGGGCCGCCGGCGGGTACGTGGCGCAAGAGGGTTAGGGATTTCCGGGGCCTCAGCCATAGCGCCAAAATTCCAATATCCTACCTGTGAAAAACTGATCTGACATTTTAGAGAGGAACGTATTGAAGCGAGCTATAACGGAAATTTTGTGCAAAGGAGTTCTATTCGACATGGATGGCGTGCTGCTCGATTCCACGCCGGCAGTGGCTCGCGTCTGGCATCAATGGGCGCTGGAGCATGGATTTGATCCGGAAGAGGTCGTGCGGGCCGCGCACGGGCGTCCAAGCATAACGACGATACGCGATTATCTTCCGGGCTCGGATTACGAGGCGGAGAATCGCGAGGTTGAGCGAAGGGAAATTGCGGATTTGGATGGAGTCGTTCCGCTGCCCGGCGCGGTGGATTTGTTGAAGGCGCTTCCTTCGGAATCCTGGGTGATTGTGACCTCCTGCACGCGACCGCTCGCAGAGGTGCGCATTCGCGCCGGCGGGCTGCCGTGGCCGAAATTTCTGGTGACGTCCAACGATATCAAACATGGGAAGCCGGCTCCCGAGCCATATCTTCGCGCGACTGAGATGTTGGGAACCCGTGCGGCCGAATGCCTCGTGATTGAGGATGCGCCCGCGGGAGTGCGAGCCGGGAAGGCGGCCGGATGCCGGGTGATTGCGTGCGATACGACCATGCCGGAAGCGGACCTGCGAGAAGCGGGTGCGGATTGGCTGGTGAAAGATTGCAGCGCAATATCGCTGGTTTCTGCCGCGGGCAGAAATGGAATTTGCCTTTCGCTCAAGAAGAACGGCGAATCGAGAAGCTCTTCAGGTTTGTGATCGCACCATTCCGGAGCTACTGTAGCTTCGCGTATTCGCTCTTCGCCTGTCTCAGCACGGGGATTGCAGGGTCAGCATCTTTCCAAAGAGCGAAAAAATCCTGATAAGCAGACTTGGCTTTCGCGCGATCAGATTCCGCATCAGCGCCGTGCGAAGATTGCGCTTCGAACGCGTACGCACGGGCCAGGCCGAGATGCGCGAGCGAGGCGATCACCTCGGGTCCAACCACGCCGGAGTGATCGAGGATTTTCTGAAACTCGGCGGCAGCTGCCGCGCCGTTTTTCGCGGCGAGATAGGCGTCGCCGCGCAAGTAAACCGGGTAAAGCGAAAAAGTAAGAGAGCTATTTATAATTCCCAATTCATACGGCGAACTCGGCGCCAAAACTGAAACAGCTGCGGAGGGGTCGCCTTTCTTCATCGCCAGAGCGGCGTGCGCCATCGGCAGATAATCGAACTGCACGAAAGTGTTTTCCGGGTAGCGCTTGGCCAAGTCAGCGGCTAAACGGCCGGCTTGCGCGGAATCGCCAGTGAGTGCAAGCACGATAGGGGCAATTTCCTCGGTTTGTCTCGCATTGGGAGTCGCGAGCGCGGCTTGTATCTCTTGCTTCGCTGCGGCGTCATCACTGACGATGGCTTGGCGAAGGGCGTCGCGCGCCAGATATTCCGCAGCGGTTTCTTTTTCGCCGATCCGCCGCGCGGATTCGGCGGCGCTGTGTGCGAGCTGTTCAGCCTTTGCGAACTGCCCGTGATACGCTGCAGCTTCCGATTGCAGAAACAGAATTTGATCGTCAATGCCTGGTTTTCCGGTCGCGGCGGCCACTTGCTGCGTCATCCCCGCTGTATCGTTTTCAAGAAAGTCCACAGTGTAAAGAACGAGGGAAATCCAGGGAGAATCGAGATGCCTCTTGTGCATCTCTTCTACCGTAGCTTTGGCCTGATTGAACTGATTGAGCCATAGATAGGAATACGCAGGACAAAGCCAGTTGTTCGAGCTTGCTGGATTGATGCTCACCGCTTGCTGGCCGGAGGTCAGACTCTTCGAGAAATCGCCCAGGCCGAAGTAAACAACCCACAGGTTGACCGATGCGTCCTCATCATGAGGATAGGTCTGTGCGTACAGGTCGTAGGCGGTGCGCGCCGCTTCGTAATTTCCGGTGACAATTTCCTGATAGAAAGCCGAAATCGCGAGTCTTTCACGTTCGCTCGCGTGGTCGCGCAAAGCATAAGCTTTTCGCGCAGTTTCCTCACATAGCTCCCATTCGCCAAGGGGCTGATAACTTTCGGATAGACGCAAATATGCCGTGGCAAAATTCGGATCGAGCGTAACAGCCCTTTGAAAGAACGGTATTGCGGTGGTGTAATCGTTTGCAACATCGGAAGCCTGCATGCCGAGGCTGTAAGCCTGAAGTGCTTCAAGCGAAGAAGTGGTCACGTCTTCGGGCAGCGCATTGTACTTCTGCACCGAAGCCAGCGATTCTCCGAGTTTCGCCCGCAACTTTGTAGCGGCATCGCCCAGTGCATTAAGTACCTGCTCTTTTCCATTCGCCGTCACCTGCTCGTCCGCGAGGATATCTCCGGTTCGGCAATTCACAGCCTGCAAACCCAAAATGTATTGAGTGCCCAGATTGGAGATGGAGCCTTCAATGGTTGCGGCGCTGCCCGTGCGCTGGCAAACATCGCGCGCCACGTCCGGCGTAAGAGGCGCGTTCTTCGGCTTGGTCATCAGCGTCAGGGTTTGTGCAATGCGGTCATCGGAGATGAGGCTGATAAAAGGAGATTGTTCGAGCTGCGCGGCAAGGCCCTGCCGAAGAGTGCCATCGAATACAGAATCGCCCGTACCGTTGGTGAAATCAGCGAGGACGACAGTGTCTTTGCTTGTGAGTTTGGGAGTAGCGGGACGAAACGAAAAGTAACCGACCGCGGCGAGAACCAAGACGAGAATGATTACGGCTGCCGTAATCCATTTCCATCGTGCGCCTGATGCCTTTGGGGGCGCTGCGGCGATAGCGGAAATTTTTCGGGAGTCGCTGTCACGGCGGAGCCTTTGCAAATCGGCGCGCATTTCCGCAGCGCTTTGATAACGGAGAGAGCGATCCTTCTCCAGCACCTTACTGATGATGCGTTCCAGTTCCAGCGGCAGTTGCGGATTGAGTTGTGAAGGCGGCGTGGGAACCTTGTTGAGGATTGAATTGAAAATGGCCGCGGAAGTGTTCCCCTGAAACGGCAGCTTTCCCGTGGCCATTTCATAGAGAATGACGCCGAAAGAAAAGAGATCAGTACGCGAGTCGAGGTCTTCTCCGAGCGCTTGTTCTGGCGACATATACGCGACCGTGCCGATAGTTGAACCCGGGCTGGTCAGAACTTGCTCTTCCAGAGAGCGCGTGCGCTCCGCATCATTGGCGCTCAGTGCCGGCTCGAGTTTCGCCAGTCCAAAGTCGAGAATTTTGGCGTGGCCGCGATCGGTGATGAAGACGTTGGCAGGCTTGATGTCGCGATGAATGATGCCTTTGGAATGCGCAGCATCGAGGGCGTCAGCGATCTCAATTGCCAGACTGAGAAGCGTTTCGCTATCGATTGCGCGGTCGGCAATGCGCTGCTTGAGCGTTGCGCCCTCGAGATATTCCATGGCGATGAAAGACTGATCATGCGCGGTGCCGATGTCGTAGATCGTGCAAATACCAGGATGATTTAGCGCCGACGCGGCCTGCGCTTCACGTTCGAAACGTGCGAGCGCCTGAAGATCCCTGGCGACGCTGTCGGGAAGGAATTTCAGCGCCACAAAGCGGTGCAGGCGCGTGTCCTCCGCTTTGTAAACCACGCCCATTCCGCCGCCGCCGACTTTTTCTATGACGCGGTAATGGGAGATGACTTGGCCGATAAGCGGTTGACCGTGGAGCATGCGCGGCGCTCATCTTAGGGTGCTTCATCAGGGTGAGTCAACGTGGTGAAATTGCAAAATGGGCACTCCGTACGGTGACGGCGATTGGACAACGACATCTGCTTTCGCAAGGCTGCTGATTCGGCGTAAACTCGCAGAGCTCATTCAAGATGATTTAGAATCATGATGAAAAATGCGCCCGTAGCTCAGCTGGATAGAGCATCTGCCTTCGAAGCAGAGGGTCGGGGGTTCGAGTCCCTCCGGGCGCGCCACTTCGTGATCTGGCACTCGACCGACGAACTCGGGTCAGCCGCGGAGATTGGAATTTTTTTTCGTAGGATTAGCGCCGCGCTGCGTGTGATTGGCGAGTTCCCGCCGGATATGCGGCCGCAAACCGACAGGGACAGAAGAGGATTCGCACAATAGGCGCAAGTCAGTCGTAGAAATACTCGGCAAGAAAGAGATGGCGCGTGCGATAGGCGTCTGCGGGTTGCGCAGGAGCGCTAGTCGCACGCTGTAATGCTGCGACCACCGGCCGCTTTCGGCGATGGCAACAACAACACGGGCAGGCACGGCGATCTTGGCAAGGGCCCTGAGAACGTGGCCCTCGTTCAGAAACGGGCTATCCAGAACGACGGAGAGAATCTCGGGTTGCCCATCGCTCAGAAGCGCGCCCATAATTCGCCCTGTGCCGCGCCGGGCGAGGACCATCTTTTGTGCGGATGGCAATTGCGGAAGCCGCACCAGAATAAGCTCCTCCGCCAGGTGTTTCACGGGCGCCGCCGCCGAAGGAACCAAAGCTAACTGCACAAGGTCGACAACGAAAAGTTCGCGTACAAGACGCAGGCCGAGAGCGAGCGGCACATGCGGGTGACAAGCGAGGCCGAAGCGCACGCGGTAGCTGGACATCCATTGTCTGCGGCTCGCGATCTCCTCCAGCAAAGTGCTTGAGAGTTCTTTGTGTCCGAGCAGGAGGCACAAGTGACTCTCATCGAAAGAAGGGTTGTCCAGCAGGCCTAGAATGACATCAGGATCGGCGTGATGGAGGAGGACTGGAATTTCTTCACGCGTTGCGGTCCGTGCCGTTCCTTGGTTGACATGTACGGTTTCTTCCATGATCCGAAGTGACTTCGCGTTGTGCGCCGTGATTGCCCACCGGCTCTGAGCTTTATATTGGCATACTGTTCTGGCCCAATCACAAGCTTTGGAGGAACCGGCGACGTAACCGTCACAGTGGTGGAATGGGTGCTCGACTGTTGAACTGAATCGACGCCAGAGTTCGGGAATCGTCCCCCTGGGGCGCGCCAGTTTTTTCCCCGAGGCCTCAATCGGAAAAGTTCACCGTCGCAATTTGAACATGGGCCACGGCGGCACAATCCGTTTGGCGCAGCACGGGCAACAGCAGTCATCAATCTAATCTAACACTTCGGTTCGAGCGTTGAATTAGTCGCATCAACAGTGACTTCGGAGTGCCGTTGGATTAGAATGCCGCAGCGTTTAGGACCTTCTGCTC
>JASHYE010000125.1 GCA_030043155.1 Candidatus Acidiferrales bacterium
GTCTAGGGGCGCGAGCGTGGCGGTGAATGGCTGCTGCCTTACCGTGGTGGAACAAGGTCGCGGATTTTTCTGCGCGGATCTTTCTCGGGAGACATTGGAAAGGACTTCTTTCAGCGAGTTGGCAAACGGGCACATTGTCAACTTGGAATTGCCGCTCGCGGCGGGGGCGCGGCTCGGCGGACATTTTGTGCAGGGGCACGTGGATGGAATTGGCCGCGTCGAGCGCGTGGCGCCGGAAGGCAAAAATTGGTGGCTCAGCGTGCGCGTGCCGCAACATCTGGAGCGCTACGTTGCAGAAAAAGGTTCGCTCGCGGTCGATGGCATCAGCCTCACAGTCGCGCGATGGCGCGAAGGCATCGCGGAATTTGCAATCATTCCGCATACGTATGCCGCGACCAATTTACGGCAGATCACAGTGGGCGACGCCGTGAATCTCGAATGCGACATTCTCGCAAAATACGTCGAAAGCCTGCTGAAAGGCGGCGTTCACTCTGTGCCTGAGCGAATTACGATCGAGAAACTCATCAAGCAAGGTTTTTGAAACGGAGCTTTTTGAACCTAGCCGTGGCGGACGGAAACACATACGACGTAATGGTGATCGGCACAGGCGTGTTTGGCGCGTGGACGGCGTACACGCTGGCGCGAAATGGCGCGCGCGTGCTGCTCGTGGATGCGTATGGCGCGGGGAACAGCCGGTCAAGCTCATCGGGAGAGACGCGCATTATTCGCATGGGATATGGCGCGGACGAAATTTACACGCGATGGTCGCAGCGGGCGCTGGAACTCTGGCGGAAATTCGACGAGGAGACCGGCGCACGGATTTTTCAGCGCACGGGCGTACTGTGGATTGGGCGCGAGGGCGCGCAGAATTCCAGAGAGACTCTGGCAACGCTCGGAAAAGTCGGAATCCCGCACAAGGCCCTTGTGCGCGCGGAAATTGAGAAACGCTTCCCGCAGATCGCTGTCGCGGACGGCGAGTTTGGAATTTACGAGCCGGAGAGCGGAGCGCTGATGGCGCGGCGTGGAGTACAACGAGTGGTCGAGGAATTTCAGCGCGTCGGCGGTACGTATCAAGTGGCGGAAATCGAGATGCCAACGGGAAGAGGCTCTGTTTCTGCGCTGACGGGCTGGAGCGGCGAAAACTTCCGCGCGCGCAATTACATTTTTGCGTGCGGCGCATGGCTTGCGAAGCTCTTCCCTGACTTGCTGGGCCGGCGGATTTTCCCCTCGCGGCAGGAGATTTACTTTTTTGGCGTGCCGCCGGGAGACCGCAGCTATTCGGCGGGAAATTTTCCGACGTGGCTCGACCAAACCAGTGAAATGTACGGCATTCCGGATATCGAAGGCCGCGGATTCAAGGTAGCGAGCGACATTCACGGCTCCGCCGTCGATCCCGACTCCATCGAACGCGTGGCCGGCGAAACGCTGCCGCTCGTGCGCGAATATGTCGCGCGGCGATTCCCTGCCCTGCGCAATGCGCCGGTGATTGAGTCGCGTGTGTGCCAGTACGAGAACAGCTCGAATGGCGATTTTTTGATCGACCGGCATCCTGATTTCGAAAATGTTTGGCTCGTTGGCGGCGGCTCGGGACATGGATTCAAGCACGGACCTGCGCTGGGCGAATATGTTGCGAGTCTCGTGCTGGAAGGCGGCGAAACGGAGCCGCGATTTTCGCTCGCCTCGAAGCAAACTGTGCAGAAACGCACAGTGCATTGAGCGAAGAAGCAGCGACGAACTTACTTCGCCACAGCCTTGCATTCCGTGAATTAATCGCGCGGCGCGTCAATGACGCAAATGTCTTTCAGATTTCGATAGCGTTCGCCATAGTCGAGTCCGTAGCCCACGACAAATTCGTTTGGAATCGTGAATCCAACATAGTCGGCGTGAATATTTTTGATTCGGCGCGAAGGCTTGTCGAGCAGCGCGGCGATTTTCAGCGACTTCGGCCTTCGCTGGCGAAGGATGCGGCACAAATAGCCGAGCGTCAGGCCAGTGTCGAGAATGTCTTCGACAAGAATGACGTTGAGTCCCGCGATGCTGCTGTCGAGATCTTTGTTCAAGCGAACCTGGCCGGAGGATTCTTTCCTTTTCCCGTAGCTCGCGACGGCCATGAAGTCGATGGAAGTTTCCAGATTGATTTCGCGGATCAGATCCGAGAGAAAAATGCACGCGCCTTTCAGCACGCCGATCAGGTGAACGCGCTCGCCGCGAAAATCGCGCGTGATTTCGCGAGCGACGGCGAGCACGCGTTTGCGGATCGCAGCGCGTCGCAACAGAATTTTCATTCGCGGGGCCGTACGGACGCTTGGCTGCGTGCGTCGCGACAGATGCAGTTTTATGCGGGCTTGTGGCGAACCCATTGCGAGTCTCCCGTGAAAGGCGGCTAATTTATCGCACGCACGGGACGATGACAAGGCGGAGGCTCTGGCGGGTCGAGACGGAAGCCGCACTCCAAAAAAGAAACCACCTTAGAACGGATGCGATCTTGAACCCATCCTTCGCGTCTTTTTTCAACTTGCGCTGCAGCCAGCAGAGCCTTCCTTCGTCAGGGCAAGCGGACGCGAAGGATGGGCACCCGGAAAATCTTCGAGGCGAGATCCTTCGCTGCGCTCAGGATGACAGCAAGGGCAACAGCAGATCCCTGCCTGCGGCCCTTCCTTCGTCAGGACGAGCAGGCAGGCCTCACTCCGCTCGCACACGGCACGAGCGGGTTTGGGATGACACGATAAGACTCTGTCAGTTGGGGTTGGCGGTCATGGAGGCGCGGCG
>JASHYE010000012.1 GCA_030043155.1 Candidatus Acidiferrales bacterium
GCATGGCGCCCTGTTCATTTGACGAGGGAAAAATAATCAGGAACTCCTCGCCGCCGTACCTTCCTACGCAGTCGTAAGTGCGCGTACATTTCAACATTCGCTGCGCCACTTCCTGCAGCACGCTGTCTCCTCCAAGGTGGCCATACTGATCATTCACTCGCTTGAAGTGATCTAGATCAGCGAGCACCACGCCCGTCGGCCGGTGCTCACGGAAGCCGCGCGCCAGTTCGCGGGTGAGAAAATCCATTGCCGCGCCGCGGCTGGAAACTCCAGTCAACAAATCGTGCGTAGCTTGAAAGTGCAGCGCATCGCGAGCGGCGATCAGCTCGTCCTGAACGCGAAGGATCCTTTCAGCCACTCGCAGTCTTGCTCGCAGCTCCTCGCCATCGAACGGTTTCGAAAGGTAATCGTCTGCACCAGCGTTCAGTCCCGTCAGCAGACTGCCTCTCTGTCCATGCGCCGTAAGCAGAATCAGGAAAATATAGGCTCGTCCTGAAAGTGCGCGCACCCGCCGGCAAACTTCCACTCCTTCCAATTCCGGCATCATCCAATCCAGAATGGCTACGCGCGGAGTGTCTTCCTCTTGCAAGATGGTCCACGCATCACCGCCATTCGCCACACTGACTGGCTCGTGTCCCCATTTCCGGAGAAATTCCTCCAGCACGCGCTGCGAAACGGGATCGTCTTCCGCAATCAGAATCTTCATTCGGAATTTTCCTCAGCTTTTTCCAGAATCCACGTCGACCGTCACCGGCGCGTTTGATTCCACGTTTCGGTAAGAGGCCAAGGCTGCTTTCAGCTCCTCGACGGCTGCTTGGAGGGAAGGGAAAGAAGATGCGACAGAAACCATATCCCTGCTGCTCGCCGCAGCCTCGATTCCCACCGTCACGCTGTATGCCCGCCCCTGGCCAAAATTGCCAATGGACCCTTTCAATGTATGTGCGGCTCTGGCCACAGCGTTCGCGTCGTGCTGTTGCACAGCTAGCGCAATTTGCTCCAGCGACATTTCGGAACTCGCTTCGAATAGCTCGATAATTTCCGCAAGCAGTTTGCGGTCGCCCTGTACGCGTTCAAGGATCTCCGCTTCATTGATCGGCATCGGCGCAGGCGTCTGTCGCGTCTTCGCTTTTGGACAGCACCGCCCAATCGCCTCAAGAAGCTCGGAAATTTGCAGTGGCTTCGACACATATTCGTCCGCTCCGGCCGCCAGGCAGTTTTCCCGATCCCCCTTCATCACATGAGCGGTCACGCTGATAATAGGGATGTGCCCGCCAGAAGACTTTTCCTTCTGCCGGATGGTGCGCGTCGCCTCCAGCCCGTCAATATCCGGCATCTGCACGTCCATCAAGATCAGGTCGATATTCTCCCGTTCGAGGATTGCCAGAGCTTCGCGCCCATCGCTTGCCGCAATGATCGTGTGCCCCTGTTTTTCCAGTAGCCGCGTAGCTACTCGCCGATTCACGGCGTTATCTTCGGCAAGCAGTATCCGCAGCGGCAGCGTGGCGCTGTCGATTGGCCGCGGCACGGGAGTTTCAACGCGCGCCGTAGGCGCTTGCTTGCCAATCGCCGCAAGGATCGTGTTCAGCAGCTCCGAAGGCTGCACCGGCTTCGTCAGCGATGCGAAAATGCGAAGTTGCATCGCCGTCTCGCGGCCCACAGGATGGGAAGTTGAACTCAGGATAACGATAGGCAAGTCGATGAAATCCGGGTCGGCGCGAATCTCGCGCGCCAGCATGTACCCGTCAATTTCAGGCATCTGCGCGTCGACCACCGCCAAGCCGAAACGATTTCGGCCCCTCCGCCCGCGCAGCATCTTCAGCGCCTCGCGAGCGTTCGACGCCATCTGCGGCGCCATCTGCCACTGCTTGAATGTTTCCGCGAGAATGGATCGGTTGGTCTGATTGTCATCCACGATCAGAGCTGCCAAGCCGCGCAGCGAAGGTGGCTCAGCAAGCGCGGGCGCAACAAATTGGTCATCAGGTAATCCAAGCCGCACGTTAAAATGGAACGAGCTGCCCTCGCCCAATTTGCTTTCCACTCGGATCGCGCCGTCCATCATGTTCACCAGCCGCTGCACAATCGCCAGCCCCAATCCTGTCCCTCCATATTTTCGTGTTGTGGAACTGTCGGCTTGCGTGAACGCCGCGAATATCAGCCCCTGCTTGTCTTCAGAAATACCAATTCCTGTGTCGCGTACCGTAAATTGAAGTTCGGCTTGTTCCGCCGTGTTCTCCCCGAGCTTTGTGGTCACTACCACCTCGCCGCTTTCCGTGAATTTAATGGCGTTTCCAACCAGATTCACGAGCACCTGTCGGAGCCGCCCGTTGTCTCCCACCAGCCATTCCGGAACTTCTGGAGCCACCTGCCACGCGAGCTCCAGCCCCTTGCGATGCGCCGAATGCCCCAGCGCCTTCATCGTCTGCCCGAGGCTCTCGCGCAGCGCAAAAGGCAGCGACTCAAACTCAAACTTGCCCGCTTCAATCTTCGAGAAGTCGAGAATGTCGTTCAAAAGCGTGAGCAGGGAATCGGCTGACGATTTCACCATGTTCAGATACTCGCGAACCTCCGGACGCAGTTCCGCTTCCAGCGCAAGTTGCGTCATCCCCATGATCCCATTCATGGGCGTGCGGATTTCATGGCTCATGTTCGCCAGGAAATCACTCTTGGCTTGATTAGCACTTTCGGCCTGCTCCTTGGCCGCCTCCAAGGCAGCTTCCGTCCGCTTGCGTTCGCTGACATCATCATAAAGAACGAGCTCGCCCACCATTTCGCCGCTGACGAAAAGCGGGACCCCGTACATCTCCACATCCATCAGCGTTCCATCCTTTCGCCGTCTCTGTGTAGTCACTCGAACCAGCTCGCCGCTGACGATCCTTCGCGTATAGTCCGCAACTTCGGCAATCAAGTGCGCAGGCGCTACCAGTGTATTCAATTCCGTCCCGATGATGTCACGCCGCGAATATTGGAACAGCCTTTCAAACGCGCTATTGCACATGCGTACCTTGGCCTCACGGTCCGTCGTCACAATACCGAGAGGACTGGTCTCTACCAGAGCATTCAGATAAGCGGTGCGCTCGGCTACGCGCTCTTCCAGACTCGCGCGCACCTTTTCCAACTGGTCGTCGCGTTTTTGTATCCCGTCCAGCATCGCGTTGAACTGTTCATACAAAAACCCAATCTCGTCGCCGCTCCTCACCGCCGCGCGCACGGAGTAGTTTTTGTCAACCGCCACCGTAAACGCGGTCTGGGCCAGTTGCAAAATTGGCGCGGAAATCACCTGCTGCAGCCGGGAGCCAAGTAGCTGCGCCACTCCCAGCGAGATCAGCAGGCAGATGCAAATCATCGCCATGAGGCGCTCTTCCCGCGATCGCAGCGCTGAAACGTCGGATTCGACATAAATCTTTCCCACCGCGTGACCATTCAGGTTCACAGTAAAAAACGTCTGAATATTCTGGCGGGTGAATTCGGTGCCGTCCGGCCCAACAGAAGGAGGCACAAAACCAGATTTGCTTCCCGCGTGATCGTATTGCGCCAATACCTTCCCATCCCGCGTGTACAGCACCGCGTGAAGCACGCTCTTCTCATTCGCGAGCGAGCGCAGAATCGTTGCCCCGGCGCCGGCATCGTGAAACGCCAGAGCCGCCGTCGAGTTCGTGCCGGTGATCTCGGCAATGGTTTGCAGCGTTTCCAGCCGCGCCGCGCGAGCGATCTGAATGTCGTAGATGGCATACACCGCACACGCCGCAAGAACCGCAGCGCCGCAGGTCACCACAATGATCCGCGTTAGCTTCGTGCGTATTGACCCGTGCCTTAGAGTCTTGCCGCTCACGGTGCGCTCTTTTCGGCCGGGTCATGCACGATCTGCGCCAGCGCCAGCAGGGAAGCGTTAATCTTCAGGCCCGCGCGGTTCGCCGCATCCACATTGATCACAAATCCGATGTGATCTTTCTGCCATACCAGCTGAATAATCCCGCCATGCGCCGCGAAGTCGCTTGTATCGGAGATAGTGAGCACATTCTGATTGCTTAGTTTCTTGAGGATCCTGCTTTCGTGTTTTTCTTCGGACTTCCCGACGAACAGCACATCGCAAACGCCCAGGTCCCCGAGCGTGCGGCCTCGCACAATCACCCCTCGCCGGTTCCAAAAGGAGTGCCCGAGAACCGCGTCGTCAAGCAGCTTTCCGTACGGATCGTCTCCCAGAACACAAAAATTCATCGTGGCCCGCACGCTCTGGCTTTGCGAACTGGCTGGCCAATTCACGAATTCAACGAAGCTGCGCAGATACTGCGACTGCGCTTCATACGCTTCAGCCTCCGCGTCGCTCTTCTGTGCCGGTGCCGCTCGCTGCCCAATCGCCAGCATCAGCGCGAAAAGCACCCCGAGATAGACTCCTCCTCTCCTCATAGACACAGAGCAATGCAGGATTAGCGCCAAAGCAGAAGACCTCACGTGCGCTAAATGCAGGTGTGAGTTTTGTTTAGCTAGGAATCTTCTCGTGACCGAATCACTTCGTCCCAAATTGGGAGAGACTTCCCGTCTTTGTCTGTGTACCGAAGCGAAACGGCCTCTTATACCGCGTCGCGCCCGCAACGTTATGAACGTTATGCTAGACTTCGCGGGCGATCGTCTTGCGATTCCTCATTCCGTCACCCAGGGAGAGCATTCAATGAGAGCCTTTGCAGCGATTCTCCTCATCTTCGTGG
>JASHYE010000013.1 GCA_030043155.1 Candidatus Acidiferrales bacterium
TTCATCCCCTTTGCCCCATCGCGCGACTACAAGCGCGTCTTCGACGGTGACGCCGGGCCAAACACAGGAGGAATGGGTGCGATCTCCACTGATGATCTGATATCATCTGAGCTGCAAAGAGACATTCAAAAGACGATTGTTACACCGACGATTCGCGCAATGGCCGAGGAAGGCCGCCCCTACCGAGGATTTCTCTATTTCGGGCTGATGCTCACGCCTGACGGTCCAAAGGTTCTCGAGTTTAACTGTCGATTGGGCGACCCTGAAACAGAGGTGCTTGTCATGCGAATGAATTTCGACCTGGCAGCAGCGGCGGAAGCTGCACTTTCCGGCAAAATAAAAAGCTTCGCAGCCTACTGGCACCCTGCAGTCAGCGCCTGCGTGGTTTTGACCAGCGATGGCTATCCCGCCAAGCCACTGATTGGCAAGGCTATATCTGGCCTCGAAAGCATCGTTGCGAGGCAGGGATTGGCGGCATTTCATGGTGGGACAGTCCGCCGGGAGGACATATACTATACAAGTAGTGGAAGAGCGCTGACGATCTCGGCGACCGGAGCCTCCCTCGCAGAGGCTCGCACTGCGGTATACGAGGCTGTCAGCAAGATTCATTTTGACGGGATGCACTTTCGCAGGGACATTGGCGGGGCCGAAGGAAGTGCGAGTAAGCAGGCAAAAAGCCAAGGACTGGGGTGAGGAGGAGAATTTGGCGACCGATAAGCAGACAGCAACTGTTGGCGTGATCATGGGTTCGGATTCAGACTATCCGATGATGGCCGAAGCGTGTCGAATGCTGGAGAAATTTGGACTAGGCTACGAGGTGGAGGTGGTGTCGGCGCATCGGTCTCCGGCGCGTGCTGCCGAATACGCCGAGACCGCCCGGAAGCGAGGATTGAAAGCCATCATCGTCGGAGCCGGCGGCGCCGCCCATCTCGCAGGGGTGGTTGCCGCGCTGACGACATTACCCGTGATCGGCGTTCCCATACCTTCCACTTCGCTGAACGGCATGGATTCGCTGCTCTCGACCGTGCAGATGCCGGGCGGCGTTTCGGTTGCGGCAATGGCAATTGGAAAACCCGGTGCGATGAACGCGGGAATTTTCGTTGCGCAAATTCTTGCTACTTCCGACGAAACGCTGGCGCGGAAACTCGCTGGCTATAAGAAAGAGTTGGACGCATCGGTATCGGAAAAGAGCAGCCGCCTGAAGCGCGAAATTTCTGCCGCGGCTTCCGGTTCGCAATAACCAAGATCCTCCGCGAGCAGAATTCTGAAGCTAAAGGAATCGCCATCCATCTAAGAGGTTGGTGGTACACACGTTCGCAGAAGCGGGCGTAACTTCATTATTCATACGCCGTACGTTCTGATAGATACAAGCCTTTGGGGTGCGCTCTTCCGATGAATACATGTCGGCTAACATCTTTGCTTCTGTCGCGGTACTCCCGTGGATGGCCGCTACTTTCGGTTATCGTTTTCTGCAATGTATTCTGGGGATGCGGGAAGCCAGCTGCGAAGGCGGGCGGTTTTGCGGCAACTTCAGTGAAATCGGTAGTCGTCCAGCCCGTCGACATTCCAGATTCTTCCCAGTATCTGAGTACACTTAAATCGCGGCGCTCAGCGGCGATTAATCCTCAAGTCGAAGGCTGGGTCACCCAAATATTCGTTCAGTCAGGCGAGCACGTTCAGCAGGGCCAGCCGCTGATGACGGTTGACCCGAAAGTGCAGGAAGCCACGCTGAGCAGCCAAATTGCCGCTCGCAACGCGCAGGCCGCAAACCTGGCGAATGCTAAGGCTCAATACGAGCGCGCCCAAAAACTCTACCAGGCTGGCATTATCAGCAAACAGGATTTTGATACATATCAGACCGCGTACGAGAGTGCGGGGGCGCAGACCAAGTCCATGGACGCCCAGGTCACCCAGCAGCAGGCGCAGCTGCACTACTACTCGGTTTCCGCACCGACTGACGGCGTTATTGGCGATATACCCGTCCATGTGGGCGATCGCGTAACGAACACGACTCTGCTCACCACTGTGGATCAAGTCGGAAATCTCCAGGTCTACATCTACGTCCCGGTGAATCGCTCTAGCGAGTTGAAAATCGGCGATCCGGTGGAGCTGCTGGATGATTCCGGAAAAGTAATCGCGCACAGCAAAATCTTTTTTGTGTCGCCTCAGGTGGACGACACCACCCAAACCGTGCTCGCGAAGGCGGTGATCCCAAACAATGCCGGCTCGTTCCGCACGGATGAGTTTGTCAATGCGCGAATTACTTGGCGCACCACCAAGGGGCTGGAAGTTCCTGTGATTGCGACCCAGCGAATCAACGGACAGACGTTCGTGTTTATTGCGGAGCCGAATCCGAAAGGAACCCTTGCCCGCGAAGTACAGATTCAGGTCGGCGACATCATTGGCAACGATTACGTTGTTCTCAGCGGGCTTAAGGCTGGCGATCACGTAATCGTCGGCGGCTTCCAATTTCTCGCTGATGGCACGCCCGTGAAGGAAACCATCGAAAACTCAGCCATTCAGGCAGACCCGCATTGAAATCTCGCCGCGCGAAACCCTGGCACAACAACCTGCACCGAATGGAGACGCCGCGTGTTTGTTGATTTTTTCATCCGGCGTCCGATTTTCGC